>NZ_JACJPP010000016.1 GCF_014696135.1 Nodosilinea sp. FACHB-141
TGGCGCTGTGGTCCCACTCTGACCCATCCCGAACTCAGTCGTGAAACGCAGCTGCGGCGAAGATAGTGAGGGGGTTGCCCCTTGTCAAAATAGCTCGATGCCAGGTCCTTACTTGAACCCCTTCAACTGCTCCTCGGAGTGCTTGGAGGGGTTCTCATTTGAAGACATTTGATCCCCATTTATACAACCAAAACCGCCTGAATCAATTGATTCAGGCGGTTTTGGTTGTGTGTAAATCGCGAGATCAGTTTTCTCGGATAGTGAGGCTATAGCTGGTAGAGGTAGGGCTACTATTGCCAATGAAGAAGGAGTAGGTACCCTGGTTTAGTAGCCCCGGTGCATTGATGGTACCGCCGCCACCAGTATGGCATTCGCTGAAGCCGTTGCTGCCTTGGATAAGTAGGGTTAGACCACTGGTGCCGTTTACAGCAATATCGACGGCGGCAAAGTCTTGGTTGACCTGCAAAACTTGGACTGCACCATCGCCAAGAACACCACAGCTGGAAGGGCGGCTGGGATTAACAGAACCGCTGGTTTGTATGGGCTGACTGAGAGGAGTTTGAGCAACGGATTGGGCTGAGGCCACGCCTGTGCCCAAAGCCAAAGCAAGGGCGGCGGCGGGCAGAGAAAAGGATTTGAGCATAGCTTTCATGGCGTGTCCTCCAATTAGGAGCATTTGTCTATGTTTCTATCGTATTCAAAGATACAGGCGGATGTGACAGTAAATGTGCCAGATTACAAGGTGCCTAGACCTTGTATAAACGGTTGAAATGTTGAGGGTTAAAATCCGCCGAAATGGGAGGCCTTCGCTATTATGAAGGGCAACTGTGGTGGAAAACTAGGGCTAGTTTCCGGGCGTTGCTTGCTTAGTATTCCTTAGTAAATTCAAAACCTGGACTGTATCGGGCTTTCTATGGCGCAGACTTCTCCTTCTCAGCCGATTTCAGCTCAGGTGTCTGTCGCTCGGGTACAGGGGCGGTTATCAGTACCTCACAGTTTGTTGCTGCGGCGACTGGCGGCTTGGGGGCTAGAGGTGGGGCTGCTGGTGGGGAGTATAGCGCTTCCCTGGGGAGCAGGAGAGTTGGTCCGTCGGCATTCTACCGCAGAGCTAGTGCCTGTAAATTCGGCGGTAACGGTGACCCAAAGCGCGATTGCCCGTCCATTGGGACTATCGCGCCAGCGTTTAGTGACGGAGGTGCCGCCTCTGACCAATGTGCTGTGGTTTAGCACATTGGTGTTGCCAGGGGTCTTTGTGGGCACTCAACTCTATGGTCTGGCGACCCGGGGTAAAACTTGGCCGAAGGGCTGGTTAGGAATACAGGTGGTGGCGAACGATCGCCCCTTACCCAGTGCCCGCAAGGTCTTAGTGCGAGAGCTAGGTCGCTGGGGGTTGCCCACAGTAGTGGCCTATGGAATTTGGCTTGGTAGCGGAGCGTTTCCTAGTTTGCCTTGGCTCGGTGGGCTGACTCTTGTCTGTGGATTGGGGGCAGGGGCTATTGGGCAGACTAGCCGTTCGCGGTGGACCTGGTATGACTGCCTGGCGCGCACTCGGGTTGTGCTGTTGCGGGGCGGGCAGATACCGACTCGGTATCATCCTGCATCTGATAGCCAAAACAACGGTTCCTTGAATGGAGATGCTTCAGCCTCGCCGATGTCGTTGTCCCTAGCGAGACTGACTCCAGAAGAATATAGCGGTCTCAGGGCCATTGTGCTGTCTCCGGCTGAGTCAGCAGCGGTATTGTGGAGCCAAGGCTGGCGGCGGCATATACCTGTGATTAGCGCCCTGGCTGGGGTGGTTGTGCTGGGTGGTTTGGGAGCTGTATGGCTAGATCGACGGTTACCTGAGGCCAATCAAGGAGATGCGTTATTTTTGGCCCTGGTGGAAAACCTCAGCCGCAATGCCACCTCGTTTAGCGATCGCCAGGCAGCCGCCTTGGCGCTAGCCAGCAGCCAGGATAGCCGTGCCATACCGCTACTAGTGGACATGCTAGCTCAGACTAGTGACCCTGACTTACTCAATACCTTGCAGCAGGCTTTAATTACCCTGGGACCACCGGCTATTCCTCACCTGCAGCGGCTCAACCTAGCTCTAGCCAACGATCTGTTATCGCTACCGCCTGAGCAACGGCTGCTGCCACAGCTGCGACAGCGCACGGTGAAGCAAACTTTGACTAAAATTTTGGTGCTACACAGCGGCAATCTCAACCAAATTGACCTCAGCGGCACCAGTTTGAGTTACATAATTGAAAGCCCCGACGCGTTTACCATGGTGTTGGAGCAGCAGCATTTGGCGGGGATTACCTGGCGCAACGCCGTGCTTTCGGGGGCGAGAATGCGCAAGGCCAAGCTTTTCGATGTGGGGGCGGATGGTCGCCAAGACACCTTTGACGATTGGACAACTGACTTTAGTGGCTCAGATCTAACAGAAGTCAGTCTAGTGGCTGCTCATCTGCGCCATACGGTGTTTCGCAATACCAGCCTGCTGCGGGCCAACTTGAGCAACTCCCTGGCGACCTATGCCGATTTCTCTGGGGCCAATGCGAGTAGCGCCTGGTTTATTGCTGCGGATGTTAGCCACGGCAAGTTTGACGGCACCAGTTTGGTAGGGGCAGATTTGACCGACGCCAACTTGACCCAGGCCAGCCTTGTAGATGCTCGCCTGCGGCAGGCTTATCTGGCTGGGGCTACGCTAACCTCTGCGGATCTAACCCGAGCGGATTTGGCCGACGCTAATCTGAGCGAGGCAGACCTAACGGCAGCTGATCTGCGCCAGGCTAACCTTACCCAGGGCCAACTGCAAGGGGCTGACCTGAGCCAGGCCAACCTGGAGGGAGCAAATCTGGCAGGGGCTAACTTGGAGGGCGCGGTTTTGAAAAAGGCGAACCTGGCTGGGGTAAATCTGGCTGGGGCACAATTTTTTACGCCGGAGCGATCGCAGGAAGATGCGTTTGTGACCACCATCGTGGCGCCAGAAACCACCGAACTGCTGGTGGGAGTAGACTTTTCTCAAGCATTAAATCTTGAGGGTGAGCAGCTAGAGTATATCTGTGGTCAGGGGGGCATTCACCCTGCGTGCCGGTCTGAGTTTTAGTTTTTGGTAGAACGATAAAACATCACTCGCGAACGGTCTAGATATGGCAGAGGCATTTTAGGGGTAAACCCATGCAGCGCACCCGTTTAAGTACCCTGATTGACGACCTGGGTGATCAGTTTAGTCAGTGGCTAATTAACCCCTGGCGGCGGGTATCACTAGTGTTGCTGAGCCTGCTGCTAGGCTACTTCTTTACGGTGTCTCTGGCGGCGATCGCCGGTCAAGCCGCTGCGCAAGATACCGTTGTCTCAGCGTTTTTAGTGCTGGCGGCAGAGCTGATCAGCTGGCTCGTGTATAGTCGTCGCTGGCGCGACCCGGCCTTAGTAAAACCAGTGCCTAAACCAGTTTGGTTAGACTGCATCAACGGCTTCAAAATTGGAGCAATTTATGCCGTGAGCGTGGAGGCCTTTAAGCTGGCTAGTTAGAACGAGGAGTCTGTAATGGCTAGGGTATCCACCAACTGAGCTGCCAGAGTTGTAATTGCCGCCCAGTCTTGCTCAGCTACGGCAGCTTTGGGGAACAGGCTGGTGGAAAGGCCTACGGCGATCGCTCCTGCCCTCAGCATATCCCTGGCATTTTCAACGGTTACCCCACCGGTAGGAATGAGCGGAATGTGAGCCAGCGGACCCTGGAAGCTACAGATGTAGCTGGCCCCCCCCACGGCGTTGATCGGAAACACCTTTACGGCTGTTGCTCCGGCCTGCCAGGCGGTGACAACTTCGTTAGGCGTGAGAGCACCTGGCACAATAGGAATTTTCATCTCTTGGGCCAGCTCAATAATTGCCGAATCGGTATGAGGACAAAAGCAAAACTGCGCCCCAGCGTCCATAGCGGCTTTTAGATCGGCTTGAGATAGGGCAGTGCCGATACCGATGGTGCAGTGGGGTAATCGGTATCTGAGCTTGCTGACTAGGTCCTCAGGACGCCAGCTATTCCAGGTAATCTCGATCAGGCGGATACCTCCGGTGACGGCGGCTTCTGCCATAGCCAGTCCCTGATTGAGATCAGGGGAGCGGATAACGGCGATCGCCCGGTGCTGTCGCAACAGGGCCAAAAAAGCATTTCTGTCCATTGGCCCATCCTAAAGGTGTCGGCAGAGGATGGGGCGGGGGCAGCAACTTTTGTAACGTAGCCTAGGCCTTGCCCCGCTGCCGCCTGACCACAGCGTTGTAGGCAAAGAAGGCAATCAAAATCAGCGACGCCGAGAAGATGGTCGTCAACGTGCCCAAAGCGTAAAGGGCAGGCGAGGTAACGTTGGTGGTCATCCCGAAGATTTCCAGCGGCAGAGTGTTGCTCTGACCCGACACCAGTGATGTTCGGGTAAATTCGTCGTAGGAGAGGGTGAAGGTGAGCAGCCCTACTCCCAGCAAGCTGGGGGCAATCAAGGGCATCACAATTTCCCAGAAGGTCTTAGAGTCGGTAGCTCCCAGATCACGGGCAGCCTCTTCGTAGGAGGGGTTAAAGCGGTTGAAGATGCCCAACATAATCAAAAAGGCAATGGGCAAAGTCCAGGTTAGGTGGGCCCCCAGGCCGGAGGTAAACCAGTTGGTGGGCCAACCCATTACCTGAAACACGACCCCAATACCCAGGGAAACGAGGATGCTTGGCACGATCAGACTGGCGATGGTCATGTAGAAAATCACCGTAGAGCCCTTAAACCGCTGGCGAAAGCCCATGCTGGCAAGCACCGAGGCGGCAATGGTGATCGCCATGACGGCTGCGCCTAGAATGAGCGATCGCACAAAGGGCTCAATAAAATTGCCCACTCGCTGCTCTTGAAACACCTGCCCCAGCCAATAAAAACTCAAGCCTCTCATCGGGAAGGTCAGCCCGCCATCTGGCCCCTGCATGGACAACATAAAAATGGTGATCATCGGGCCGTAGAGAAACAGCACGAATAGGCAGAAGAACGCTAGCAGCAGGTAATAAGTCAGTGAACGTTTTTGCATGGGTTTTTATCGGGAGTTGTCGGTGGGCTAATTGACTGACAAAACTGCTTAGCTCAATCCTAGAAGCTCTCACCTTAGCCCTCTCCCTCAGGGAGAGAGAACCGGGAAAGTAGCTTGGCTGCGGTGAGGGCGCACAACCTCTGTTCTACAGCTCCTTACGAATATCTAGCACGCGTAGAATCGAGACGATGATCAGCATGGTCACGGCTAACAGCACGATCGCATTAGCCGCCGCCAAGGGATACTGCAAACTACCAATCTGGGTCTGAATCAGCTTGCCAACCGATGCTGACTGCCCGCCCCCCATGAGGCGAACGGTCACAAACTCGCCCATTACTAACGTGACAATGAAGATTGAGCCGATCGCAATGCCCGGTGCCGATAGCGGCAAAATCACTTCCTTAAAAACCTGCAGGCCAGAAGCGCCGAGGTCTTCAGCTGCAGTTACTAAGGAGCGCTCGATTCGCATCAAACTGTTAAAAATGGGCGCAATCATAAAAATGATGTAGAGGTGCACCATACCCAGCACCACCGCAAAATCGGAGTAGAGCAGAAACTCCATCGGCTGCTGAATCAGTCCAACACCCATAAACATTTGGTTGACCAATCCCTCCCGCCCCAGCAGCGGCACCCACGAGATCATCCGAATGATGTTTGAGGTCCAAAACGGAATCGTGCAGACCAGGAACAGCAAAATTTGCCACTCTAGCTTAGGCACATGGAACGCCAAGAAATAGGCCACTGGGTAGCCAATCAAGAGCGTTGCTAGCCACACCATTCCCAAAAACTTAAACGTATTTAGATAGGTCTTAAAGGTAACGTCGGTCAAAATGCCCTGGTAGTTAGCCAGGGTAAAGGCTGGAGTCATTGAGTAGCCGTTGAACTCCCAAAAACTTACTACCCCAATCATGAGAATGGGGAACACTAGAAACAGCAGAAATACCAACGTCTGAGGCGTAATTAGCGCGTAGGGCTTGAGGGCTTTCCAGGTTTCAGACATGGGGAGGGGAAGGGGGGTGATGGAGTGGAGAGTGATGGACATCAGGAAGGTAGGGGGGATGGAGAAATAGAGAAAATGGGGGACGGGGAAAATCCTTACTCCCCTACCCCCTCACTCCATCCCCCCCCTACTCTTCTACGACGCGATAAACTCGTTCCACTTCTGCACCAGATAGGTGTTTTCTTCCATGGTCGAGTTCCAGCAGACGATGTTGCCAAAGCGCTCGTCGAAGGAGCCACCGTCGCGGGCCGCACCGGCCTTGGCAAGGGTTTTACCAAAGGGGTCAACGATGTCTTCGGCGGCGGGCTTGCCTTCGTACCAAAAATCCCATTCCGAGGTAGACATGAACTTGCGGGCGGTCTCGGGGGCGGCGCTGTAATAGCCTTGGCGTCCGAGGAAAGCGCCCACCCAGCCGTCGAGCATCCAGTTGATGTACTCGTAAGCGGCATCGAGGTTTACACCCTCCAGGTTTTTGGAGAGGCCAATGCCGCCGCCCCAGCCCCGATAGCCCTCCTTGAGGGGAGCGTAGATGCACTCAGTGCCCTGGGACTGCACCGCTGTCACCGCTGGCGACCACATCGATTGCAGCACCACTTCCCCAGAGCTCATCAGGTTGACTGATTCGTCAAAGGTCTTCCAAAAAGCGCGGAATTGGCCGTTGGCCTTTTGCTCTTTGAGAATCTCGATGATTTGGTCAATTTCGGCCTTGGTCATGTTGCCCTTGTCGGCAAAGGTCATGAGGCCGAGTGACTCGGCCACCATAGCCGCATCCATAATGCCGATTTGCGGAATGTCGAGAATGGAGGTTTTGCCCTTAAATTCTTCGTTGAACAGCTCGCCCCAGCTCTCAATGGTTCGACCTACCAGGTCAGGGCGATAGCCCAAGGTGTCGGCGTTGTACTGGAAGGGAATCAGGGTGGCGTAGTCGGTGGGGGTGTCAGAAAACTCTTTGGAGTCGGCACCCGCAAGGTATTGCACCTTGAAAGGAGCGGTACCCTGAGATTTTTCGACCGGCATGCCTTTGAACTCGCCGGTTCTGAAAAAGGACACAATCTTGTCGTAGTTGGTGATGCGCTTAATGTCGATGGGCTGAAGATTACCCGAGGGCACTACTAAGGGCAGGCTGAAGTACTCACCATCAAAGATGTCGTATTGGCCGGGCTGGGTGATGGCAATCTGGTTGTTTTCTTCAGTGCTGAGGGCCCGCATGTCGAACTTAAAGCCCAGGTCTTCCTGGGCCTTGTCTCGAATGTCATTGATTTGCGACACGCCGGTACCGATTAGCCGCAGGGTTACATCCTTGCTTTGGTTGGTGTTGACCTGGGGGCCGGTGGCCGGGTTATTGGGGGTGCCTGAGGGCGCGGCGCAGCGGGTGGCGGTCAGGAAAGCGCCAGCGGCGAGGCTGGTGCGAATCACTTGGCGGCGAGAAAACTTACCCATGGTTAGCAATTCAGTAACGACGAATGGTTGAGAAAGCGTAGGAGGAGAACGCTGGAGGTGTCTAGCTCAAAGCTAGTGGGGCAGAAAAACGCAGTCGGCGGCGGCCCAGTCGAGTACGACCACCTGCCCTTCGGTAAAGGTGGTGGTGAGCCAGTCGGGGGTGCGGGCCTTGTACAGCACTTCTACACCGCTGCGCTCGAGCACTAGGGAAACGCGGGTGACGTAGCCAGTGAACTCTACGGCGGTAATGCGGGCGGTGAGGCGGTTGGTGGCCGGGCTGCAGGCTGACGTTTCGGCGTCGGCGAGGGATTTGATCTGCATGAGATCGGCGCGGATGCAGCAGGCGGCTTCAGTTCCTACCTGGGCGTAGTCGCCGAGGCACAGCAGGGTGCCTAGGGAGGGAATGTCGAGCTGAATCAGCTGGCCGTTGGTGTCTTGCACGGCGCTGGTGACGGTGCCGGGGAAGATGTTGTTGTCGCCGGTAAAGCGGGCCACAAACTTGGACAGAGGCTTAGAGAAGATCTCGGCTGGGGTGCCGACTTGATCGACGCGGCCGTGATCCATCACCACAATTTGGTCGGAGAGGGAGTAGGCCTCGTCCTGGTTGTGGGTGACCTGAATGAAGGTCATGCCGAACTGGCGCTGGAGCTTGCGCAGCTCGCCGCGAGTTTTAACCCGCAGCGATTCGTCGAGGGCGCTGAGGGGTTCGTCGAGCATAAGCACCTGGGGGCGAGTGACTAAGGCGCGGGCAAGGGCGACTCGCTGCTGTTGGCCGCCGCTGAGCTGAGCGGGTTTGCGATCGCTAAACCCACTCAACCCCACCACCTCCAACATTTCTCCGACGCGGTGCTGCCGCTCGGCTTTGGTCATGCCGCCCATTTTGAGGCCAAAATCGACGTTATCCCATACGGTTTTGTGGGGGAACAGCGCGTAGTTTTGAAACATCATGGCGGTGTTGCGCTGGGTGGCCGGAATGTCGTTGATGCGCGTTTCACCGATATAGATGTCGCCCTCAGAAATATCTTCGTGGCCCGCGATCATGCGCATGGTGGTGGTTTTGCCACAGCCGCTAGGGCCTAGCAAACAGGTATATGAACCGGCGGGAATATCAAGAGTAATGTTTTGAACCGCTGCAAACGAGCCGTATTTCTTAGTCACATCTCGCAGGGAAACACCCTTGGCGTCTGCCTGAAGCACCTCAGGCACTGCTTCAACGGTAAGCACAGGTTCAATTTGAATGTCTTGCATAGTGGGGCCGTTATTTAGAGCGGGAGGGAGCGAAAAAACAGCGCGGTAAAAGTCAGTTCACCTCATCGGTCAGCCAGACCCACTTATAAAATTCTCTCCGGTTGTGTACTGTATGCAGGGATACAATTCTGCTAGGAGAACAGCGGGACAGGAGGTAGTTTTGAGCTAATGTCATATCCCTAAAGGAGGGTTTGTGGCCAAATTATAGGACTAGTAGCGCTGGATTTTTGTGAAGTCTGCTGAGCTGACTTCTGGGCGATACAAATCTTTAAGCAATGTCTAAGGAAATATAACGAAGCTCTCCCAGATTGCTTCTAGTCTTCAACAATTAAGACATCGGAAAACGCCTCGTAGGTATTGATCCCTGGCCCGGAACGTCGAGATTCTGGGTGAGTTTTGTGCATTTAGATTACTTCATTAAATCCGCTTAAATTTCTTTGCAGATACTTTTTAATACCCCATAGAGAAGAGAGAAGTTTGAATGATTAACCTAACGCCGGAGGATGTGCGGCTGAAGGCCACGGCCCACAGCAAAAAAGACGCGATTCGGCAGGTGGGAGAGCTGTTGGTTAACCGTGGTCGCATTCAGCCGGGCTACGTGGACAGCATGCAGATGCGGGAGACCCAAGCCAACACCTACCTGGGTAACAGCATCGCCATTCCCCACGGACAGCCTGCTCAGCGCGACCTGATTGTGACGACAGGCATTGCGGTGCTGCAAATTCCCGCCGGGGTCGAGTGGAACCCCGGCGAGGTAGTGCGTTTGGTAGTGGGTATTGCGGCGAAGTCGGATGAGCACTTGCAGATTCTCACCAACCTGACCCACGTGCTGGATGACCCAGCGGCGGTGCAGGCGTTGGTGGATACGGAGGATGCTCAGGTAATTTGCGATCGCCTTACCGGCAAGTCATCCTCCAGCAGCAAAGGCCTCGACACCGAAGGCTTTGACCAGTTTTTCGATGTCACCATTGACGCGCCGACGGGTCTGCATGCTCGCCCCGCCACCGTGTTTGCGGATTTGGCGAAATCCTTTAGTGCCGAGGTGCGGGTGCGCTATGGCGACCAGGTAGCCAACGGCAAAAGCCTGATGTCGCTGCTGAAACTGGGGGTTGAGCGAGATGGCATGGTGCGGGTGTTAGCTAAGGGCAGTGATGCCACCCAGGCGTTGAACGCTTTGCAGCAGGCGGTCGAAGACGGGTTGGAGGAAGAAGAGGAAGTAGCGGCCAGTCCGGCTTTGAAGCTACCGGCGCTGGAGCTAGAAAGTCGTTCTCTGTCTGGGGTGGCGGCGTCGCCAGGGCTGGCGATCGCGCCCTTGCACCGCTTCCACCGTACCAAGCTAGAGTTTGCCGAAACCGCTAGTGACCCAACCTCAGAGCAGGATCGCCTAAGGGATGCGATCGCCCTCGCTGATATTGATTTAACCGATCTCTACACCACCATCAAAGAGCGATCGGGCAAGGCCAAGGCCGCAATCTTTCAGGCCCATCGCGAGTTTTTGGCCGATCCAGAGCTTCAGCAAGAGGCGCTAAACCAAATTCCGCCCAACCACAGCGCGCCTTGGGCTTGGCAGCAGGTAATCGAAACCAAGGCAAAAGAATTAGAGGCGTTAGCCGATCCGGTCTTGTCGGGTCGGGCAGCAGATGTGCGGGATGTGGGACAGCGGGTGCTGGCGCGGCTGGTGGGCGGGGGTGAGGCTGGATCAGCTCTGCCGGATCATCCTGTAATTTTGATTGCTGATGACCTGACGCCTTCAGATACTGCCGGGCTGGATCCAGAGAAGATTCAAGGATTCTGCACGGCGGCGGGTGGGGCGACCTCGCACACGGCAATCATTGCGCGGTCGCTGAACATTCCCGCTGTGGCTGGAGCAGGTAATGGAGTGATGGAGTTGCGGGAGGGTGCGATCGCCATTCTCGATGGCGACAAGGGCCAGCTCTATGCCGCTCCAACGGAAGCGGATCTGGCGAAGGCGAGGCAGGCCCAATTGGACCGCGCTCAGCTCCGCGATGTTGAGCAGCAAACCCGCTTCCAGCCCGCTATCACCACCGACGGCCATCGGGTCGAGGTGGTCGCCAACATCGGCGGGCCAGCGGAAGCCGGTCCTGCCGTGAATGCCGGGGGCGAAGGGATTGGGCTGCTGCGGACGGAATTCCTCTTCTTGAACCGCAGCGCTGCCCCTACCGAAGAGGAGCAGTACGACGCGCTCCGCCAGATGACCCAGGCCCTCAACAGTCTGCCGCTGATCGTGCGCACGCTAGATATTGGCGGCGATAAGCATGTGCCCTACCTAAACCAGCCGGTGGAAGAAAACCCCTTCCTCGGCATTCGCGGCGTGCGGCTGTGCCTAGAGCGCACTGATTTGTTTGAGACTCAACTACGCGCAATTCTGCGGGCGGCTCGTGGCGGATACATCCGCATCATGTTCCCCATGATTGCCACGCTAGAAGATATTCGAGCTGCGAAGACGGTGTTGGAGTCAGTGCGGGCGGCGATCGATGGCCCGCCCGTGGAAGTCGGCATGATGGTCGAGGTGCCCAGCGCCGTGCTGATGGCGGCGGAGTTTGCTCAAGAAGTCGACTTCTTCTCGGTGGGCACCAATGACCTGACCCAGTACCTCTTGGCGATGGATCGGGGTCACCCCACGTTGGCCAAGCAGGCCGATGCCCTGCACCCCGCTGTGCTGCGGGCGATCTATCAAACTGTGCAGGGGGCCAAGCTGGCCGGTAAGTGGGTCGGCGTCTGCGGCGGCCTGGCCGGAGAGCCCCAGGGCGCGATGATTCTTGCTGGACTAGGGGTGAAAGAGCTGAGCATGGATATCCCCAGCATTCCTAAAGTTAAAGCCCGGCTTCGGGGCGCGTCGATGAAGCAGATGAAGCGGTTAGCTCAACGAGCGATCGCCTGTCGCACCGCCGAGGAGGTGAGAGCGCTATGACCCACCCCCCCAGAACGCAACGGATCGCTACGGTGACGCTGAATCCTGCGATCGACCAGACCGTCTCAATTCCCAACTTTCAGGCCGATGTGGTAAACCGGGTCGATTGGAAGCAGGATGACGCGGGTGGCAAAGGGGTGAATGTGGCTTCCTTTCTTGCCGAGGCGGGCCATAGGGTCAGGGTTACGGGCTTTTTAGGACGCCAGAACAGCACCCTGTTTAAGACACTTTTTCTCCAAAAGGGCATCGACGACCACTTCGTCTACCTGCCCAGTGAGACCCGCGTCAACATCAAAATTGTGGACGATGCCCAGGGGCAAGTCACCGACATCAACTACCCCGGCCAATCGCCTACCCGCCAAGATGTTGACGGCTTAAGAAAGGTAGTGCAGGCTTTAGCCGAGAGCTGCGACTGGTTCGTTTTTTCGGGCAGCGTGCCAGCGGGGCTATCTACCGACATCTATGACGAGCTGATTGGCCCCCTCAAAGCCCAGGGCAAAACCGTGATTCTCGACACCAGCGGCGATGCACTGCGCTTTGGCCTGCCAGGCAAACCCGACTTGATCAAACCCAACCGGGTGGAACTGGAGGAGGTGCTGAACACTCGTCTGGAGAGCCACGGTGCGATCGTCGCCGCTGCCCGTGAGCTGATTGGTTCGGGCATTCCCTACGTGGTGGTGTCGATGGGGGGGGAGGGCGCGTTGTTTATCGATCGCACCCAGGCCTTCCACGCTCAGCCCCCAGCGGTTGAGATTAAAAGCACCGTCGGTGCGGGGGATGCCATGGTGGCGGGTACGGTAGCAGGATTGCTGGGTGGCGAACCGCTGCGAGACTGCGCCACCCTAGCCACGGCCTTTTCCATGGGAGCGCTGGGTCAAATCGGCCCGCGGCTGCCGCCCATGAAAAACATTCAGGCGATGCGAAAACTTGTCACCGTGCAGGAGGTGAGGTGATCTCGGTAGGGTGCATTCGCGGCTAGATCCTCTAGGGATCCACCAAGCAACTTCGAAGCCACAATGCACCAACGCACACCATCCTTGGAATGCCGGTGGCACGGTCTCTAAACGGTGCATTGCTTCGCGAATGCACCCTACTAAAAAAGCTTTTGAATCAGGTATTCACAGACCAGTAGGAAACCTATGACAAAAATTGTTGCCGTTACCGCTAGCACCGCTGGCGAGGCCCATACCCAGATGGCGGCAGAGGCCCTCAAGCGCACCGCCCAAGCGATGGGCCACGAGATTGTGACTGAGGCCCAGAGTGGCGCTGTCGTCACGGCCCTCAGCCCCAATGACATTCAGCAGGCTGATGTGGTGATTGTGGGGACTGACGGAGCGGTGGAGCGCGATCGCTTCGCTGGCAAACCCATCTACGCCGTCTCCACCAGCGAAGCCATTCGCAACACCGAAATGGTAGTTCAGAGCGCTGTAGCCTTAGTAGGGCAGATTCCCAGCCTGGGGGCGATCAGAACCACCCCTCACCCCCACGACCCGCTGCCAGGGGAATTGCCCACGGTTGAGAGGGAAGTTGAGACGGGAGCCGTAGCTACCCCAATAGCCGCCCCGGCCAGCAAATTTTTTGTGGGCATTACCTCCTGCCCCACGGGCATCGCTCACACCTTTATGGCCGCCGAAGCTCTGAAACAGGGAGCCCTCAAGCTGGGCCACGACATCAAGGTGGAAACCCAGGGTTCTGTTGGGTCGCAAAACGCCCTCACCGATGACGAAATCGCCCGTGCTGAGGCGGTGATTATTGCCGCTGATACCCACGTCGATCTGTCGCGCTTTGGCGGTAAACGTCTGTACGAAACCTCGACTAAAGCGGCGATTCACAATGGGGCAAACGTCGTGACCGCAGCGATGGATGCGCCAGTGGCCGGAGGCGGCAGTGGCGGCTCGGGCAGCTATGTGGACGAGGTGAACCGGGCTAAGGCCGAGCGTTCCGAAAGCCGCTCTGGCCCCTACAAGCACCTGCTGACAGGGGTGAGCTATATGCTGCCGGTGATTGTGGCCGGCGGCTTGATCATCGCCCTGTCCTTTGTGTTTGGGATTGATCCTGCTGAAGGCACCTTTGGCGACGCGCTGATGCAGATTGGCGGCGGCGCAGCCTTTTCGCTAATTGTGCCGGTGCTGTCGGGCTTTATTGCCTTTTCCATTGCCGATCGCCCCGGTATTGCCCCTGGCCTGATCGGCGGTATGCTGGCGGCCAACCTGGGTATGGGTTTTCTGGGCGGCATTCTCTCGGGTTTTCTCGCCGGTTATGTCGCCAAGTTTGTGCGCGACAAGGTGAACCTGCCCGCCAACTTTGAGGGCCTCAAGCCGGTGTTGGTGATCCCTCTGCTGGCGACGCTGGTGGTGGGGCTGCTGCTGGTCTACGTCTTTGGTGGCCCGGTGCGGTTCATCATGGAGGGTATGACCACCTACCTCCAAGGGCTAACCGGCACCAACGCCTTGCTGCTGGGCCTGATTCTAGGCGCGATGATGGCAGTAGATATGGGTGGCCCGGTCAACAAAGCTGCCTATACCTTTGCGGTGGGCCTACTAGCCAGCAACCTTTACGCGCCGATGGCAGCGGTGATGGCCGCCGGAATGACCCCGCCCTTGGGCTTGGCTCTGGCCACCTTTGTTTCTAAAAAACACTTCAACCAGGCGGAGCAGGAGGCCGGAAAAGTGGCCTCGGTGTTGGGCATTTCCTTTATTACTGAAGGGGCGATTCCTTTTGCGGCCAACGATCCGCTGCGGATTTTGCCCGCCTGCGTTGCCGGGTCAGCGGTGACCGGAGCCCTGTCGATGGTCTTTGGCTGCACCCTGCGGGCCCCCCACGGCGGTATTTTTGTGCTGGCGATACCCAACGCAGTGGAGCATGTGGGGCTGTATATTGTGGCGATCGCCGCCGGCACTTTGGTCACAGCCCTAGCGACTGTGCAGCTTAAGCACTTCTTCCCCCGCAAAAAAGTGGCGGTGGTTGAGGCTTAGACTACAGCCCAATCAAAATGGATGCCAGGGAATCGACGCAGCAACTACCCGTCGATTCCCTGGCTCTTGCTGTAGCCCATAAATCTAGCCATGCTTTGTTAAGAACATAAGCAAAAGCAGAGCGGGCGGGATGAAACTTTTTGAAATAGAGATGATGCAGTTCTTTCTATAGACTTTTATCGATGAGAAAAAATATCATTTAGCCAAACTCAATAAGGAATAGGGGCTGGCGATGAGCATCACCAATCACATTCACTTCCACAATGTGCGAGGAGATATCTTTGGCGGCGTCACCGCTGCGGTGATTGCCCTGCCCCTGGCTCTGGCCTTTGGGGTGGCCTCGGGGGCAGGGGCGGCCTCGGGTCTCTACGGAGCCGTGATTGTAGGCTTCTTTGCGGCGCTATTTGGGGGCACGCCGACGCTAATCTCAGAGCCTACCGGGCCAGTGACCGTGGTGTTTACTGCCGTCATCGCTCAGCTCATGGCCGCTGACCCCGAAAACGGCATGGCTATGGCCTTTACCGTAGTGATGCTGGCCGGGGCGTTCCAAATTCTGTTTGGTTTTCTCAAGCTGGGTCGCTACATCACGATCATGCCCTACACCGTCATCTCTGGCTTTATGTCGGGGATTGGCATTCTTCTAATTATTCTGCAACTAGGGCCGTTGTTGGGCCATGCCACCCCTAAGGGCGGCGTGATCAATACTTTGGTTAGCCTGCCTACGATGGTGAGCACCTTCAACCCGTTGGAGGTGGCGCTGGGGGTATTTGCCCTGGCGGTACTGTTTCTGATGCCCAAGCGGTCTAAGCGTTGGGTGCCACCTCAACTGTTGGTCTTGGTCGGTGGCACGCTGCTAGCTCTGGTGCTATTTCCCGATGCTGGGCTGCGGCTGATTGGCGAACTTCCTACTGCGCTGCCGAGCCTGCGGTGGCCCACCATTCAGCCCAGTCAGGTGCAAACCATTTTGGTGAATGGTCTGGCCCTCGGCATGCTGGGCTGTATCGACACCCTGCTGACAGCCATGATTGCCGACAGCATTACCCGTACCCAGCACGACTCCAACAAAGAGCTGATGGGCCAGGGCATTGGCAACATGGTGTCGGGTTTTTTGGGGGGCATGCCTGGGGCAGGGGCCACCATGGGCACTGTGGTGAACATTCAGGCTGGGGGCAAAACGGCGCTGTCGGGCATAGTGCGCGCGGGCATTTTGCTGGTGGTGGTGCTGTGGGCCGCGCCCTTGACCAAAATGATTCCCCTGGTAGTGCTGGCGGCGATCGCAGTGAAAGTCGGCTTCGACATTTTGGATTGGAGCTTTCTAAAGCGAGCCCATCGGGTCTCGTGGAAGGGGACGGCCATTATGTATGGCGTGATGTTTCTTACAGTCTTTGTAGATTTAATTGTGGCGGTGGGGGTAGGTGTGTTTATTGCCAATATTCTCACCATCGATCGCCTCAGCAAGCTTCAGTCTGATGTGAAGACTATCACTGACTTTGACGATGACCTGGCCATGACCCCTGAAGAGCAGGAGCTGATGGACCAGGCTAAGGGGAGAATTCTAGTGTTTCACCTCAGCGGCCCAATGATTTTTGGCGTGGCGCGGGCCATTTCCCATGAGCAGATGGCCATGGCCAACCACGATGTGCTCATTCTCGACTTACAAGATGTGCCTCACCTAGGGGTGACGGCGGCTTTGGCCCTGGAAAGCGCCATTCAGAATGCTCAATACGCTGGACGGTCAGTATTTCTAGTGGGGGCGCAAGGCAAAACTCTGAGCCGATTGCAAAAACTCGGGGCGCTCCAAGCCGTGCCCGCCGCTCACCGAGTTGACACTCGCACTGAAGCACTCAAATTATCCCTGGCGCTGCTGGGTGCGATCGACAGGGGAGAATTTGTGCCGACCCGGACGGTGATGCCTTCGTAGCAGCGTACCTATGGCGCTGCATGGCTGGGACTGTGCTTTGAGCAACGAATTTAGGGGCCAAGCTAGAGGTTTTTTATCACGCTAGTGGTATTGCTATATCCTTGTTTTGAATATTTTGGTTGCTTTTAAGGTGGCGCTGGGGTCGTGGACCGTCATGCTTCTTTATTATTCGATATCAAGGTTTGTTTAGGGCTCAAATGCTTTGAGCACAACGCTTTTCAAGGAGTCTAAAAAGTCCAAAAGCGGCTGATCCCTGATTGATCTCTCTCTGTGGAGTTACCTTACCCCTATCTCTGGGGAGATCAGATTTGGGGCCTGGGCTGACTACTATGCATACATAACTTCATTGGGAGAATGCCACTATGGCTAATACTGAAAGTGACCAAAAGGCTCAATCTACTGATGAGTCCAGCGATGGGTATAACACCCCCCTTGATGAGAGCCAGCGTCATACCGGCATGTACGAAGCCACCGACGCCGGAGAAAATGCCAAGCCCGAAAGCGGCACCAGTGCGACTGGCCCAGAGGGTGCGCCTAACCAGGGTACTGAAAAGCGCTAAAGCTGAGCCTTTGAGGCTTGATCCTGGCTAAAGCGCCGGGGGCGATCGCAGCTAGCGCGATCGCCCCCTTTTACGTTTGGGGTATGGGATAGGCGGCTAAGCTAAGCTGAGCTTAGGTCTGCTGAGAACTGTGAATCTACTGACTCGTTGGTCTGCCCTCTGGCGCAAGCTATATTTGCCCACACCCGCACCGCAGGTGCTTTGGGATTTGTGCGATCGCTACACTGAACCCCAGCGGGCTTACCATACCCTGCAACACTTAAGCGAATGCCTGGACTGGTGCGATCGGGCCGGCAATTTGGCCGAAAATCCAGCAGCGGTAGAGCTTGCCCTCTGGTTCCACGATGCCGTCTACAATACGCGTAGGGCCGACAACGAAGCGCGAAGTGCTGATCTTGCGACGCAGGCGATCGATAGCGTAGGCGGTGGAGATTTGCTCCAACGATCCATTCATGACTTGGTTCTGGCCACAAAACACGATGCTGTACCAAGCACAGTAGACACGGGCTTCGTTGTGGATATTGACCTGGCTATTTTGGGGGCGAAGGTGGGTCGCTTTGCGCAGTACGAGACTCAAATTCGGCAGGAGTACGCCTGGGTGCCTGAGAATTTATTTAGTCAAAAGCGGGCTGAGATTCTCCAGAGCTTGCTGAATCGACCTTCAATCTTTACCACTGATTTTTTTCGGGAACGGTTAGAACACCAGGCTCAGCGCAACCTGCATCGGTCGTTGGCTGTTCTGAGGAAAGACTCCGGTTAATTTTTGGGGTTGTCCGATCCCAGGATTCATTGGCTACGCAATGCACTTGTTGATGCGTGAGTTATTCAGCTATGGATGTTTTGATTAACATAGATGTTAACGATCTGGCCGCTGCAGAAAAGTTTTATGGCTATACCTTCGGTCTAAAGCCCAGTCGCCGCTTGGGGGACACTATTGTTGAGCTAGTAGGCGGACCATCGAGCATTTTTCTGCTGCAAAAAGAAGCGGGTTCTCAGACGTCACCGCAGACCGCTGAACGGCGCCAATTTAATCGCCATTGGACCCCAGTGCATTTAGATTTTGTTGTAGAGAACATCGAGGCAACCACAAACCGGGCCGTTGAAGCAGGAGCAGTGCAGGAGTCGCCCATTCAGCAAAACGCCTGGGGAAAAATTGCGCTCATGGCTGATCCCTTTGGCAACGGCTTTTGCATCATTCAGTTTGAAGGGCAGGGGTACGACGCGATTTGCGATCGCTGCCCCGACTGAACCTTCAATGTTAATTAACTCTGCAAAGAAATTAGTATATCTGAACTATTATGGTGATTTGCTCCCGCAGAACTCTGAGGTTTTCCTATGGCAACCGATAACCCAAGCATTCTGTCCCACATTTCCCTAGGCACCAACGATTTTGAAAAGGCCGTGGCCTTTTACGATCGCGTCTTGCCTACCCTGGGCTGCAAGCGAATTATGGAGCACCCTGGGGCGATCGCTTACGGCAAGGTCTATCCTGAGTTTTGGATTGGGGTACCCCACGACAACCAGACCGCCACCGTGGGCAACGGCACCCACATCGGGTTCGTTGCCCCCACAAAAGAAGCGGTGCATGCTTTCTACGAAGCGGCGATCGCCGCCGGAGCCCAGGACGATGGCCCCCCTGGCCCCCGCCCTGACTACGGCGAGCCCTACTACGGCTGTTTTGTGCGCGACCCCGACGGCCACAAAATTGAAGCCTCTTACTGGGATCTGGCGCTGATTGAAGAACTCTATGGGGAGCCTGCCCCGAGTTGAGGAGGGGGTGGATAGGTAGATGGGCGAAGCGTTGGCAGAACCTAACCTATTCCCCACTCTAATAAAGCAAGTCGAATGGAGTTTTAGGGCGACCGCTCAGTCAGACTCAGATCTGCGGTGAGCCAGTCGATAAACTGCCGTGCTGTGCGGCCCGATCGCCCATTGTGGCGGGTGGCCCACTGGAGGGCGCGGGCGGTAAGGTCTTCCTGGGTGAGAGAAATGTTGGCTTGCTGGGCCAGGTGATAGACGATGGCTAGATAGGTGGGCTGGTCGGCGGGTTCAAAGGTGAGGGTAAGGCCAAAGCGATCGCTAAAGGAGAGCTTTTCCTGCATCGTATCCCACGACTGCACTTCGTCTTGGTCCTTGGGGCGGGGGCGATCGCTAAAAAATTCGCGCACCAGGTGGCGACGGTTGGAGGTGGCGTAGACCACCACGTTGGCGGGGCGGGCGGTGGTGCTGCCCTCAAGCACGACTTTGAGTGCTTTAAAGGTGTCATCGTCGTCCTCAAAGGAGAGGTCATCGACGAAAATGATGAATTTTTGGGGACGCGATCGCACCTCGCCTACAATTTGCGGCAGGGCTTGCAAATCGGCCTTGGCCACCTCTACCAGCCGCAGCCCCTGGTCAGCGTACTCATTCACCAGGGCTTTAACCAAGGATGACTTGCCCACACCGCGACTGCCGTAGAGCAGCACGTTGAGTGCCGGGTAGCCCTTGAGCAGCGCCAGGGTGTTTTGCACCAGCTGCTGTCGCGGGTGGTCGTAGGCGGTGAGGTTCCCTAAGCGAATAGAGTCGGGGTTGGCAATGCCGCAGAGCTGGTCCTGGTACCAGGTAAAGGCGCGGTACTGGGCCAGCAACCCTGCGCCATGGCGGCAATAGTGACTGGCTAGGAATTCTACGGTGTCGGCCCAGGGAGCGTCTTGGGGGAGCATCAGCGGCGGTGGAGTTGTCTCATCAATGGCCCAGGCTACGGGGGCTTGGGGGATCTGGGCGATCGCCTGTACCCACCCCGCCACGGTGTCGCCGCTGAGCTGATGAAGCGACTGAAGGGTGCTCAAATCGCGGCGGGCGGCTTCCACCAAAGCGGTGGGCAGTTGGGCAAAATTGGTGCGCTGGGATTGTAGCGTAAACGGATTTTCGGCGTAGGCAATTTGTCGCAGCAGGTAGCTACTCCAACTGGCCTCGCTGGTAGCCAATGCTTGAAACCAAGCGCCGTAGGCGCGCAGGCTGAGGGCCGCATCTGCCGATTCTAGAGCCGTTAGCAGCGCCAGAAAGGCAGCTCCCACAGGTGGATCAAACGCCGAGCGGTAAAGCAGTAGCCCATCGATAAGCTGGCTGTATTGCTGCACCTTACTCTGGACGGTGGCTAACTCTGGGGTGCGATCGCGCATTCTAACCGTGCTTTGCGTAGATGATTTTCCTGGAAAAGTTCACCTGACGAAGAACTCTAAACTCCAGTTTTCCTCAGGATATGGCTTTCGGACAGGTTGCGCGAGGCCAAAGCGGCTCATCATACCAGCGTAACGGCGCCAGATGCTCTATTCTAACAAAGTCGGGCTTAGCTGGGCCTATGTCCCGATCTCAGCTTTCATGCGCTCTAGGGTCTGATGCATTTGCTGAAACATCATGTCAGGGGTCATGCCAAACTGGCCTAGCTGCGTCTTGAGCTGTTCGACCGTCATTTGGGCCTGAAAGTCTTCGGAAAGCTCAAAGCGCTTCATGAAGATGTGGTAGCGCTCCATCATGGCTTCCATCTGGGCAATGTACATCTTCTTGCCCTCGCGATCGAACTTGCCGTAGCCACTCCCTAGCTGCACCAGCGACTGATAGTCCTGAAACAGCTGCATAGCCTCTTGCTGAACAATCTCTGAGTCAAAAAATCCCATGGTTCTACGCTTAGCCCTAGCGTGAGCAACTTGCGACACACTCGCGGGCAACCGAATGTATCTCTATTTATAAAGCCTAAGGTTTAGCTCAACCCCCGGCCAAGGGTAGATAACCCTACTTAGAGTGTTCCAGCTAGCCTTGCGTTGGCTGGGCGGCTTAAGCCATCAGCTGGTATCTAAATGCAATATTGACTGGGCTCACAAGCGCTCTAATCAAACTGACGCTCCCCATCCCTATTCACAGTCTTGCCACCGTTAACTCAATGGGCTGAGCCTACGTCTCTCAATGGGAGGTTTTTTTAGACGAAATACTCTGAAACTCTAAGATTTTGCCGCTGGGCGCTAGAATCTAATAGCTGATTGGCACCACAGAATTCACGCCGCCAGCGCGCTGTACGTTCGAGAGAAACTCCATGTCACAAGGTCAAGGATTTGGGTTTGGGTTAGGCAAGATGAAGGAACTCACTGAGGCCTTCAAAAAAGCCCAGCAGATTCAAGAAGGGGCCAAGCAGCTGCAAGAAGAGCTGGAACAAATGGAGATCCAAGGAGAATCGGGCGGTGGCCTGGTCAAGGTCACCATGAGCGGTAACCAGGAGCCTAAGGGCGTCACCATTGCCCCCGAAGCTCTCAACGAAGGAGCCGAGGTGCTCTCTGACCTGGTGGCCACCGCCATGAAAGACGCCTACGAAAAATCGACGGCCACCATGCGCGATCGCATGGAGGTGCTTACCGGTGGCCTCAACCTGCCCGGTCTGTAAGGCTCGGTTGCCAGTGCTATGACAACGCGCCTTTTGTTCGTGTGCCTGGGCAACATTTGTAGGTCGCCCTCGGCAGAAAACATTATGAATCACCTGATTGAGCAGCGGCAGCTGGGCGATCAAGTGGTGTGCGATTCGGCGGGCACCGCTAGCTACCACGTGGGCAGTGCCCCCGATCGCCGCATGGCCCAAGCTGCTAAAGCCTACGGTATCGATCTGGTGGGGCGCGCTCGCCAGTTTGGCACCGTTGACTTTGACTGCTTTGACTACATTTTGGCGATGGATCGCCAAAATTATCGCGATATTTTGGCCCTTGACCCCACTGGCCAACATCGCGATCGGGTGCGACTGATGTGTGATTTTTGCCGCACTCACCCCGACAAAGACGTTCCTGACCCCTACTATGGTGGCCCTGAAGGGTTTACCTACGTCATCGATCTCCTGCTAGATGCCTGCGAAGGGTTGCTTGACCACATTTCAGCACATCCTGTGGCTATTTCCCGTTAGCGGCTTCTCTACGCACCGTGACCTGCAAAGGCCCTGCCATGCTTTCTTTTATGAAAACCGCGTGCCCTTGGCGGCGGCTTTGGCTGTCTTGGACTCTAGGGCTTTTAGGGGCACTGGCGACGGCCTTGCCGAGCGCTGCTGCCGAAAACCTGATTGTGACCTTCGGCATTTTGCAGCGTTCCATTCCGATCGCTGATCTAGAAAGGTTTGCGACCACAGGCGAGCTGACTCCTCAGCTGCAAGCCTATCGACGACAGCTCCAGATATCGGATGAGCAGCTCGGCCAAATTCGAGAGGTGTTGAGCACCCCAGCAGGGCTGAGCCCAGTGGCGGTGGCCCAGTTTCTCTACACCGAGCAGGGAGTGCTGCTGCTGGAGCAGATTGGTCGGGTGGTTCAAACCCCCGTGCGCCAAGCCAACGTGCAAGCTCTACGCGGGGCGCTGATTTTGGCCGCTGCAGATCCTGAGGGCGGATTTACTCTGGTCAACGTGCTCAAGACCTACCCCACTGAGGCGATGCGCATTGACCTGATCGAGGGGCTGGCGATCGCCCAGGAGATCAACCAGACAATTCTGCAGTCGGAGGCGGCCTTTAATCAGGTGCAGGCGATCGCCAGCGCTGAGGCTGCTGCTAACCCAGTCGATGCCGACGCGCTGCTGCAACTGGTGCAGAGCGAGCGTCAGTACAGCGTCGATCGCATTCAGGTGGTGGTGCCGGGGTTGCCCAGCCCGGTGCAGCTCTACCTACCCAAGGTGTTGCCGGGGCGACAGGGGGTACCGGCCACAGGGTTTCCCCTGGTGGTGATCTCCCACGGGCTAGGGGGCACCCTCAACAGCTACAGCTACCTGGCGGAGTATTTAGCCACCGGGGGTATTGCAGTAGCGACCCTGGAGCACCCTGGCAGCAACGACCAGCAGCTCTACGCTCTACTGGCGGGGCGCTCAGATGCGGTAGTGCAGGACGAAGAGTTTTTGCGTCGACCTCGGGATGTTTCCCTAACCCTCAACACCCTGGATCGGCTAAACCAAAGCCCTTCCCCAATTCGCAGACGGCTCGATCTGGAGCGGGTAGGGGTAATTGGTCAGTCCTTTGGGGGCTATACGGCCCTGGCGCTAACCGGGGCGAATTTTGATGAAGCGGGGCTAGCGACGGCCTGCCCCCCCAGCACGCTGTCGTTCAATCCATCGCTGCTGTTGCAGTGTCAGGCGGCGCGGCTGGGCAACCCAGGCAATGGTCTGAGCGATCCCCGCGTCAAGTCGGTGTTTGTTATGAACCCCATTGGCAGTGCCCTATTTGGGCCGACTGGCTACGGCCAGATCCAGGTGCCCGTCATGGTGGTGGCAGGCACGGCCGACACGGTGGCACCCGCCTTTCCAGAACAGATTGAGCCGTTTACTTGGCTGACTGCCCGCGATCACTACCTGCTGCTGGTCAACCGAGGCACCCATTTCTCAACGATTGGGGATATTACCCAAAGCGATCAGCCGCTTACGATTCCGCCCGAGCTCGTTGGGCTAAACCCTGAGCAGGTGTGGTCTTACATGCAGGTGTTGGGATTGGCCTACTTCAAGCTCACTCTGGAGGGCGATCAGCGTTTTCAGCCCGCTCTGACCCCCGCCTTTGCGGCGGCTCTCGGCGGTGAGCCCTACCTGCTAAGCCTGCTGGCCACCCTCACCTCCGAGAGCCTGCGAGATCTACCCGATCGCGATCCTGAACCGGCGAGCGACTCCCCAAACCCGATGCCAGACCAGCCTTTGACCCCTCTTCCCCAGACGGGGAACCCCTAGGCTAAAACCGTCCCCTGTCCTGTTATGCTCTCAGAGGTGGTATGAGTTCTGGTGCTGCAACGGCTGCAATTATTGGTTGGCGAGAGTGGATAGCCCTGCCAACGCTGGGGGTTCAGGTCATCAAAGCCAAGGTTGATACCGGAGCGCGATCGTCGGCTCTCCATGCTTTTGCTGTGGAGCGCTTTGAGCGGACAGGCAGGGCTATGGTGCGCTTTAATGCCCACCCAATCCAGCGCAACGACGATTATATTGTTACCGCCGAGGCCGCTCTGCTGGAGGAACGCATGGTGCGTAACTCAGGAGGGCAGGAGGAACTGCGCCCGGTGATTGAAACCCTGGTGCAGGTGGGCGGCGCAGTATGGGCCATTGAGCTAACGCTGACCAACCGAGATGAGATGGGCTTTCGCATGCTGCTGGGTCGCCAAGCGGTGCGCCGTCGCTACTTGGTGGATCCGGGGCGATCGTACCTGCAACCCCTGCCCGAACAGATCAATTTGCCGATATCTACCCCTAAGCACAACCCCCAAGGATGACTCCTAGAAGCGCCATGAAAATTGCGATCTTATCCAGGGATGCCACCCTCTACTCGACTCGACGGCTGAAGCAGGCGGGGGAAGAACGTGGCCACGAAATGCAGGTGATTGACCACCTGCGCTGCTACATGAACATCACCTCCCATCAGCCCAAGGTGATGTACCAAAGCCAACCCCTGATCGATATTGATGCGGTGATTCCCCGCATCGGAGCGTCAAACACGTTTTATGGCACGGCGGTGGTGCGCCAGTTTGAAATTATGGGGGTGTTTACGGCCAACACCTCCATGGCGATCTCCAGGTCGCGCGACAAGCTCAGGTCGCTGCAAATCATGGCCCGTCGAGGCATCGGCCTGCCAGTGACCGGCTTTGCCCACTCCACCAAAGATATTGATGGCCTAGTCGATATTGTTGGCGGTGCCCCCCTAGTGATCAAGCTGCTGGAGGGCACCCAGGGCATTGGCGTGGTGCTGGCCGAAACCCAGCAAGCGGCCAAGTCTGTGATCGAGGCCTTTCGCGGCCTCGACGCCAACATTCTGGTGCAGGAATTCATCAAAGAGGCGGGCGGCATGGATATTCGCTGCTTTGTGGTCGGCGACAAGGTGGTAGCTGCCATGAAGCGCCAGGGGGCACCGGGGGAGTTTCGCTCTAACCTGCACCGAGGTGGGTCGGCCAGCCGCGTGCGCCTCACCCCCGAAGAACGCAGCACCGCCATTCGCGCTGCTAAGGCCATGGGCCTGCGAGTGGCGGGGGTAGATCTACTGCGCTCTAACCATGGCCCTGTAGTGATGGAGGTCAACTCGTCGCCCGGCCTCGAAGGAATCGAAAAGGCTACCGACATGGATGTGGCGGGCAAGATTATTGACTTTGTGGTCAAAAACGCCGCGCCCAACGTGCCCAACGTGCCCAAGAAGGATAAGGAGCGCGACGGCATCAAATACTAGAGGGCCGGAGAGCAAGGTTTAAGGTGTAATACCAAATCGATTTGGTAAACCCTGACTCATGATCAAAAACCCGTAGGGGCGTAGCATGCTACGCCCCTACAAATTGGGTGTATTCATCAGGATTTGATGTAAAGCCATTCCCTTAGCCCCATACCTCATCTCCCCTGCGCCGAATCGTCACAGTCAAATGGGCCAAAGTGTCACAGCTTCGCCACCCACCCGCCATTGCTGCGCCATACCATGACTCTATTGTTGTAGACATCATGCGACACATAAACGAGGTAACAGCAATGGAGAAGGATGGTTCTGAGCGTTCTGAGCGGGGTTCTGGGCGCAGTGTGCGGCCCACCGTTAAGTCGTTAGCCCTAGTGATGTTGGGGGCAGGAATCGCCACTGCCGGTGGCCAGGCTATCAGTGCCCTGGTGCAGCCTTCGAATAATAGCCAGCCGATCACGACTGACGTCTTTTGGGACAATGGCTTCTGGAATAGCGATCGGGATTCGGCCGTCCCTGAGGCGGAAGCTCAAGAGAGCCAGCCCCAGGGCAGCGTTGCTCAGAATGGTCTGGCGATCGCCCCCTCGGTGTCCAGTCCCAACGTCATCGCCGACATTGTGCGCCAGGTAGAACCCTCGGTTGTTCGCATTAACGCGACCCGCACGGTGCAAACCAATCTGCCGCCGATGTTCCAAGACCCGTTCTTCCGGCAGTTCTTTGGCAACATGCAGGTGCCCCAAGGAGAGCAGGTGCAGCGGGGCGTGGGCTCTGGTTTTATTACCTCCGCTGACGGGCAAATCATCACCAACGCCCACGTGGTAGCTGGGGCCGATGAAGTGGAGGTCACCCTGACGGACGGGCGTAGCTTTACTGGCGAGGTGCTAGGGGCCGACCAGGTGACCGACGTTGCCGTGATCAAAATTGATGCCAACAACCTGCCTACCGTAGCCATCAGCGACTCGGATCAGCTGCAGACGGGTGAGTGGGCGATCGCCATTGGCAACCCACTAGGCCTCGACAGCACGGTCACCGCCGGGATCATCAGTGCCACCGGTCGCTCTAGCCGCGAGGTGGGCGTACCCGATAAGCGGGTTGAGTTTATTCAAACCGATGCCGCCATTAACCCCGGTAACTCTGGCGGTCCCTTGCTCAACCTCAACGGCGAGGTGATTGGCGTCAACACTGCCATTATTCAAGGGGCGCAGGGGATTGGTTTTGCCATTCCCATCAACACCGTGCAGCGGATCAGCGCTCAGCTGATTGAAACCGGTCGGGTGGAGCATGCCTACCTCGGCATTCAAATGGCAAATCTGTCGCCCGAGGTGAAGGAAAACATTAACAACAGTCCCGATCGGCCTTTTACCGTAGAGGAAGAGGAAGGTGTGCTGATTGTGCAGGTAATGCGCAACTCCCCAGCGGCCCAAGGCGGTCTGCGCCCAGGTGACGTGATTGTGGCCGTTGAGGGCCAGCCCGTCAAGGAAAGTGCCGCCGTTCAGCAAGCTGTGGAGGGCTCGACCGTCGGGCAAGATCTGGCTCTGACCCTGCGGCGTGACGGTCGCGAACAGACCATAACGGTTCGTCCTGGCAATGTGCCAACTCGCTAATGCATCTACCGGGTTCCCCTCGCTACGGTGGAACCGATGCATCAAGGCGCGGCCGAGGCCGCGCCTTTTTTGTTGGGATAGACTAGGGCGTTAGGTCGTTGTTGGGTAGCGGAACATTGACGGCTTGTTGCATTGCGATCGCCACAGATTGGCCCGTAGAGCAACATTGACCCATGATAGATATTGCAGCAGTTGATTTAGTGCGGAATCCTCTGGTAGGGGCATTGCACTGCAATGCCCCTACGTTGAACCTGTCCTAACCCAATGGACATTTGCAATAGCACAGATAGCGCAGGGAAATTTCACTATGGCTCAACCACAGGCCAGCGCTGAAGAGCGGCCCTTTGGCCTGCTAATATTTACCCGCTACCCAGAGCCTGGACGCACCAAAACTCGCCTGATTCCTCACCTGGGGCCAGAGGGTGCGGCAACGCTTCAGCGCCAAATGACTGAGCATGTGCTGGCTCAAGTAACCGCTGCTGCCCAACGTTTGCCCCTAGCGGTGGAGGTTCATTTTGCAGGGGGCAGTTTGGCGCAAATGCAGGGCTGGCTGGGCAGTGCTGTCACCTATTGCGCCCAAGGCTCGGGTTCCCTGGGCGATCGCCTGATCGCTGCTTTTGGACAAAGCTTTGATCTGGGCCGCTCTGGGGCGATCGCCATTGGCAGCGACTGCCCCGCTCTAGGTACCGATCACCTCGCCGCCGCGCTCCAGGCCCTAGAGCGGGTTGATGTAGCGATCGGCCCCGCTACCGACGGCGGCTACTACCTGATTGGGCTACGGCAGCTAGAGATGGCTCTATTCAAAGACATCGACTGGGGCACCGACCGGGTATTGAAGCAAACCCTGGCGATCGCCAGGGCTCAAGGGCTCACCGTTGAGCAGCTGACCCCGCTTACCGACATCGACTATCCCGCTGACCTCCCTCAGTGGGAGCGCATCGTCAGCGGGGGCGTCTAGAGGATGCTGTTTTAGGCTACTCCCCAGTGTTTTTGTTCAGGGGAGCGGCGAAGCCAGGCTTGAGCAACATTCCCCAGATGGCGTTGTAGGGATGCACTCTGGGCTTTGATTGATTTTGGCTGACCAGCGATCGCCCTTCATTGGCCCACTTAAAGATGGATCCCGCCAGGTTATAGACCTCGGTATAGCCCAGCCCTTGCAGTTGCTCCACCAGCCGAGCCGAGCGATAGCCCACTGAACAGTAGGCCACAATGGGGCGATCGCGGTTTAACCCCAGAGCCAGTGCCGCATCTAGACTGGTGACGCGGTGGGCTTCCGGCAAGTGACTAACGGCAAACTCGTCGTCTCCGCGCACATCGAGCAGAATAGGGGAAGGTGCTCTGCCCTGGCTTAACCATTCGGCCAGCTGTTGAGTCGTTAGAGTTGGCACTCCCGGAAACGCCCGCTGCACCCAGCGGCCTACGGCCCACCAGGCCAAGGCTTGCGCTAAGGTCCGCAGTGGCACCGTCGGGATTGGCATTGAGAACATAAGGCATTACGCGTCAGGCGCAGGAGATGGGCATGGTGAATTTTACCCCCTGGAATACGCTGCTTCAGACCTACGTCGATGACCAGGGCCGGGTTGACTACGCCCGCTGGCAGCGCGAGGCTGCTCCCGATTTAGACGCCTGGCTGACTTCGTTGCCCGACAGCCGCGATGGCCTGACCTCTGAAGAATCGTTGGCTCTGATCATCAACCTCTACAACGCCCTCGCCATTCAGCAGGTGCTGTCGCGCTACCCCATCGACTCGATTTTGCCCAAGGTGCTGGGGATCCCCAACTGGTTGGCTTTCTGGCGATTTTTTAGCCGCTCTCTCTACGGGCTCGATGGTAAATCTGTTAGCTTGAACAATTTGGAACACGACCTGCTGCGCCCCCAGTTCAAAGAGCCACGCACACACTTTGCCCTGGTCTGTGCTTCAGGGGGATGCCCGATTCTGCGGAACGAGGCCTACTGGCCCGATATTGTAGAGGCCCAGCTCGAAACCGATGCCCACCGCTTCATCCACAATCCTGACAAGGTGCGCTACGACGCCGAGACCGGAGTGCTCTACTGCAGCATGATCTTTAAGTGGTATGGCGAAGACTTTTTGCGGGTTGCCCCCTCGGTGCCTGATTACATCGGCACTTACCTGAGCCCGAGTCCACCCCTGTCGGCTCTGACCGAAATCCGCTACCTACCCTACGACTGGAGCCTAAACGAGCAATCCAACAGCGCTAATTGCTAAAGATGGGTCTACCCGTGGCCGTGCAGGGTTTGCCATCGCTGTCTAAGAAATAGCAAGGCTCGGTGTTTTGAACCACTGGTTGAGGGGTGGTATCTGCAGAGCTGCCGCAGAGCGATGACAGATCGCGCACTTGGCCGTCGGTGGTAACCATGTAGCAAAAGAGCGACACGACGGATTCGGCCTGCCGGGGGGGTGCCGGATTAGCTAGGACGGGCGAGACAAAGGCGATCGCCAGGGGCAGGGTCATTGTCCAGCGCAGGAGAGTTGGCATGGTGTGCATCCTGTAATTGAAAGGGGCAAATCGGTCGGTGAGCAAAAACGTTGACGGTGAAACTTTGGTCAGGCGCTAGAGCAGCTGCATGAGCGATCGGGTCGAAATGCCCAGACCGATAATGGTGATGCCCATCGCGCTGGCCAGCGGTAGCCACTGCAAGGACTGAAGGCGAGGCACGGGCACCTGCTTAAACACTTGTCTGGCTGAAACCAGCAGTAGACCCAAACCTGTTAAAACGCTGGCCAGCCCCAGACTAAAAGCCACCACTAGCAGCAACCCCGAAACCGGATTGCCAAAGGCGATCGCCCCCAGCAGCAACACCAGGGCCGCTGGGCAGGGCACCAACCCCGCCGACAATCCCAGCATGAGCAGGCTGCGCCAAGACATGGCGGTGCCGTCGGGTGTTATAGGCAAGTGGCTGTGGGAGTGTCCGTCGTGGTGATGATCGTGGGCATGAGCATGGGGGTTAGCGTGACCGAGGTGCTCGGGAGCGTGGGGGTGATGCCCATGAGAATGGTGTGGATTGGTGTGGGTATGGTGCTTGTGGGCGTGGGAATTGTTGTGGGCGTGGACGTGGGTTTCCCTAGGCGCGTGGGCATGGGTGCCGTGGTGGGCGTGAGCCAGTTCACCGTGGACATGGGCACTGGGTTGATGGCTAGAGCGCCGACGCCGCTGGGCAATCAAGTTGGCGCCGATGCAAACAATCATGGCCCCTGAGAGCAGGCTCAGCCAGGGATAGATTTGCTCGGGCAGCACATAGCGGGCCGCCGCCAGAGTGATCAGCCCTAGGGCAAAGACGCCAAGGGTGTGGGTCACGGTGGTTGTCAGCGCCAAAAACAAGGCGTGGCGAGAGGTGGCCCGTTCGCCCACCAAGTAGGCCCCCACTAGGGTTTTGCCGTGCCCCGGCGACAGCGAGTGCACAGCCCCCCACAAGAATGCCCCGAGCAGCGTGACAAACCAGGCTTTGCTGCCCAAAGTGGCTGAGCCTGCGATTCTTACGGTAAAGGTGGGGTCTTGTGGGGTGAAGACATGGTTGGTGACCTGCCCGTTTTGGGCAATGGTGGCTAGACAGCTGGCCTCGGGCGCATCGGGTGGAAACAAGGTGTAAGCGATCGCCAACCCCGAGGGTGGCTCTGCCCAGGAGTACAACAGTTGCAGCGTGGTGTGGCTGCCGGGGGCAATCCTGGCGTTGGCAGAGGCGCTGTCTACGGTGGGCTGGAGGGTTAGCCGGGGCGATTGGTTACGACTGTCTTTGAGGGCGATCGCGGATTCAAGCTGTCGAGTTAGCGCCTCTCGATGGCGAATTAGTTCACCAGTAGAGAGTTGTCCGCTGCTGTCGTCATCGGCAAAGGCGGTCAACCCAGTTGGGTAGGTCAGGGCGATGCGCGTCTCCGCCCCCTTCGTGGCAATTTCAGCAGCGGCTAAATCTCCCCAGTGGGCAGCGGCAGGCGGGGCGATCGCCAGCCCAACCACAATGCAGCCGAGGGCAACCAACAGCCCCAAGGCACTGTACCAGCGGCAGCGAAGTCGGCGCAAATCCTGGTGAAACTGCTGGGTAATCATCGAAGCTCCTCCTGTTTGGTTAGGCCTAACCGTTGCCGGGTTTGGGGGGTAAATGTGGGATCTATCTCGGTCGCCCGCCGAAAAAATTCTGCCGCCTGGACGGGATGATTTAGGGCCAGCTCAATCTCTCCGGCTCGGTAGGCGATCGCCGCACTGCGCACCCCTTGATCTAATGCTTCTTGAAGCGCCTGCTGGGCCTCAAGCAACCGGCCCGCCGACCCCAGCGCCCAGGCCAAAGTGTCGAGGGTTTGGGCATCGCGGCGGTTAGCGGTTTCGGTTTCCATCAGCGCCACTGCCTCTGCCACATCGGCGGGGTCACCCCGTTCCAGCAGCAGATGGGCTAAATCGCGCCGGTGCCCGAGGGCGTTGCCCTCAACATTGCGCCGCAGCTCGGTTTCAGCCACCTTCCAGGCCTCGGTTGCCGATCGCCCCTGCAGGGCTTGCAGCCGAGCCAAACCGTGCAGAGCCGTTGGTCCTCCGACCGCTTGGTAATGGTATTTGGCGGTGCGGTACTGGCCTTTCACCGTAGCCAACTCTGCCAGCTGGAGATGGACCAGCGGGTAGTCAGGAACGATCCGCAACGCTTCCCGGTAGAGGCCCTTAGCTAGGCTGTGGTCGCCCCGCTGAGCGTGAAATCGCCCCAAAAACACGCGGGCCTGGGCCGAAGCGGCGGAGTTATCAGGTTCTTCCGCAGCGATCGCCTGTTGAAAAGCCGCCAGGGCTTGGTCATCCTGCCCCCGGGCCTCGTGAGCCAATGCCTTGAGCGTCAGGCTCCCCAACGACGGATACTGCTCCGATAGCCTGCTCGCCTCGGCAACAGCGTCTTCAACCTCTCCCAGGGCGAGCTTGGTCGTGACCACATGCCCCAGGGCGTCGGGGGTACCGACGCTTTCGGCTAAACGAATGGCGGTTGCGAAGTCATGCTGGGCCTCAGCAATCTGAGCTAGGGCTAAGACGGCTCCCTGATTCTCAAAAGGCAAATTTGCCAGCGACTGCTGGGCCGATTTTTCTGCCAACAAATACCAGCTGTCGTTACGCGTGGCGCGAGCCATCTGAATGTAAAGATTGGCTAGCGTCGCTTGATCGAGCCCATCGGTTGGATGCTTCTGAACTTGGCCTTGGTAGAACGAAATCGACTGCTCTAAGGTTTGCTGATCTTGGCGATCTAGGAAGCCAGGAAATGCATATTTGTAGTCAGTCCGAGGCCCGAACCCCGGCCATTGCCAATTTGGAACCTGCGTTAGGGCGACTGTCCCAATCGCGAGCAGACCCAGGCCCAACGCTCGAGACGCAGATGCTCGCTTCGAGACTGACGTAATTGATTTAATGGATACCATTGCGATCGCGTTCTGCGCTGGTCATTTCAGGTAGAGACTGTCGAAATAGGAAGAACCTAAATACAGGTTGAAAGGCGTGAACGTTCAAACCTTTCAACCTGCGAACCAGAACGATACAGACAGGCTCTGCCGCTCTGGGTGTGTTTGCTAATCAGCTAGTGGGCGAATGCTAATTAGCAGGAGCTAGATAGGGGAAAGAGGCCTCTAGGGGATCGTGGCCCTGGGCCGGGTTGCCGGGTGTGCCGCTGTAGGAAACGTTGTCGCTTGTAACCGCGCCGTTAGTGAGTACGGCGAGCGTGATATCGATAACGTCATCCGTCAGCAGCCGTCCGGCAATGGGGCTGCCCTTAGCATTTAGGGCATTGGCATAACCGCTAGGCCCGGTCGTGTCGATCCGCATAACATCGGGCAAAAACGCCTGGAGCAAGGCATCGGCTCTAGCATCGCTATTGCCGAGCGCCAGCAGCGTTTGTTTCGCCTCACCGACAATGGGGCCAGCCGCACTGGCCGCTGGTTCTTGACCCGCCAGGGCCGCGGCCTCAAAGGCTGGGTCAACGCTGTTGAGGGTGTTCAAAAAGTCGTTGGTGACAATCAGGCCTTCATTGACCGCGGGGCGGGCTAGGCGCTCGACCTGACTAAACTTTTTGCTCCCTGGCAGTGTCACCGTCATCCACACATCAAAGGTCGTAGCATTGCTTGAACCCTGCAACAGCTCGATCGGCAGTTGAACGGCGATCGCATTGACGTTATACCCCTTGGTGAAATCCACTGCTTCTTCAGGAGGGCGAAACCCAACCGCAGGCCCTTTGCCTAGCGCCCCAGCCCGCACCCGAAAGAACTGCTCCACATCAAAAAAGAACGGATCTTCGCGCAGTCCAGCAAAGACTTGAACTTTTGAGCCATCGACGGTGCCTGTGTTTAAAACTGGCGGCTCTTTTAGCGCGGTTGTCTGTCCTTCAACCACGTCCTTGCTGCCGTCTTTTGTCACCGTCAGCTTATAGTCTTGGCGATTGTTGCCCTTCGGCGGGCCAAATTCAAACTCTAGAACAACGTCAGACAATCCTGTCGGTGTAGCATCATTGTCGCTAATTCGAGAAATATTAAACTTGTACTTCGCGCGGGTGCTGAAATAATACTGCTGCCCCGCCACAGACCGGGGGTTGGTATTCATAATCAAAACCAAATTTTCTGGCGAAGCGGTGGTGTTTTGATCCACTTCCCGAAACACATACAAGTCGGTCAGGTTCAGGTTGCGCCCTTTGATTTCTGACTCACCATCATCGTGGTCAGACGCATTAACAAACACTGCGCCAGCGCCAATAGTGGTCGCTAGCCCCAAGGCTAACCCAGCGGCATAAAAGGCTTTTTTGAAGGCTTTGTTCGTGGTCTTCATGGCAGAAATAACCCTTAATTGTTGATAGGAATTACAAGGCTTGAGCCTAGACATCTACTCTGTAGTTCCTAGGCTTTTCGATTGGTCAAGCGACTGTTGAACCGATCGCCTAGGCGATCGCACTGATCTCAGGGGTGAGCGTTACGATTAGGTCGTTAAAGTCAAAATCTCCGGCATCTTCAAACAGCCACGTATTGCCCTCACGCTTGATGCGCGCCTGCCCTAGGGCCGCGTCGCCCACCGTTGCCAGGTTTTGCAGGCTGCCGTCGATCAGCAATGCTGGCGCATAGTAGGTTCCGCCAGGAAGGTTTAGCGTCACATCAATGCTTTGATTGTTGCCAACCATTAGCTCGATGCCGTCCAGCAGGTTGGCGGCGACAGCCACCTCATAACCAGCGTCTCCAGGCAGCAGACCATCCACCTGTCCTCGAGCATCGGTCTCGTAAAAAGCCAGCACGTTGTCAAAGAAGGCCTCGCGGAACAGCTGTTGAATCACGTTGACCGCCACGTTGCCGTCAAAACCGGTCAGGTCAAACAATTCAGGCAAGGGCTCAACGTCGGCGATCGCGGGCGCGGCCGTCAATCCCTGAAAATTGATCGTGTCGTCGGTGCCGATTGCTCCCAGACTAGTTGCTACCCCAGACTCAAGATTGAGGGCATACAGGGTTGCATCAGACACCGCAAACGCTGTATTGTCTCCTGCCGAGGAAGCCACAATTTCGAACCCCCCCAAACTGTCAAGGTCAAAACCCAGCCCGCCTACCGTTTGCAAGGTGCCATCGTTGGGCGGGTTTTGCAGCACCAGAGTGTTGAGCTCAGCGTCAAGGTCAAAGAGCTGCGTCGCTGTAGTACCCGCAAACGAGTTGGTGTAGGCTGCCCCAGTTACCCTGGGGTTAGCTCCAGCATTGGCATCTCCAGGGCCAAAGGCTAAGGTTCCGTCCACAATTACCGCGCCGGTATCGACATTGATGCGGAAGCTTTGATCGTTCTCACCCACTAGACGCAGGCGATCGGCCACGGGGTTAAAGTCAAAGCCCGAAACGGCCCCGCCTTCAAAGGGCTGAGCTAGGGTGCTCACCAGCGTTGCTTCAGCCACGTCGCCCTTGAGGGCTAGAGTGTAGAGCTGGTTGGTGGTCGTGAGACCGTAGAGTAATCCATTGGCCGGACGCACATCCACGCCTATGAGGGTGCCTTCAAGACCAGTCACAGATAACGAGGTTGTCTGAGCCAGATTTCCGGTAGAAAACAGCACGAGCTGATTGTCGTCAGTCAGCCCCAACAGGTCAAATTCTTGGGGTGGCGGGGTCGGCGCGACGGTTTGGGCACCGGTCAGGGCAATGGTGTAGGCACCGCCAGAGGCACCCTCGCCAGCAAACCCCATTAGCGGGGAGCCTGCACCCGATCCGGTGGGCAACAAAACGCCATCCAAGGATTCGTCGGGGAAGATTTCCCCACCGGTGCTGATAGGGTCGTAATCAAACCCAGAAATGGCCAGGTAGTAAATGCCGGGAGTGAGCAAGCCTGATTTGGAGGGCAAGGTTGCCTGGGCCGAGCCAAACAGATCGTCGTTGCCATAGACGCCTTTGCCCGCGCCATCGAACAAAAAGAGCTGGGGATCTTCCAGCAGGCTGTTGGGAATCCCCAACGCATTGTCGATGGGCAGGCCAAGCAGGGTTTCTGCACTTAGCGTCGTTGCAGAAAAGGGCTGCTCGCCCGAAATGAAGATTTGAAAGAGATCGGCATCTCCAGAGAGGCTGCCAGAGATTGACGCTAGTGGCTGTACTAGATCAGCAACGACGGAGAAGGCCCCGTCAGGCTGTTCTCCAGCATCATTAGCTTCGACAAAGGCAAGGGGCTGAGGGGCCGAGGGGGTCTCAGAATTGGGGGCTTCAGCATCAAGGGGGCTCATGCAAACGCTCCTATGCCGGGCACTTGAACAAGGTTCAAGTCAACCCTGCTGGATAAGGTTTTCATGGCAACTACGCTTAACTTTGTAAGGCAGATTTAAACCCGGAAATACGTAAAGAAACTTTACACATCTTCCGTGGCGAAGTTCTTTCGCCTTGGCTAAACCGTCGAAATGGTTGTGCGTCGTTGGTTTTGGTCTAGCTATTAAAAATTTACGGTCGTCGCCGAGCAGCTAGAACGGTCTGCATTGCCTTTGATCGCGATCGCTGTACACCACGCACTACCTCAGTTTTTGCTGGTAGTACTGACTGGATGGCTTAAGCGCAGCAGCCATCACTATGAGGCCATTTTTATGGAAGCGGCTTGAGAGTTTTACCCGTCGCCGACCTAACGAACCTCCTCATAGAATCGATTTAGGGTAGTAGCAGGTACCCCAATGCCCCACAGCACACCGATCATCAAATAAATGGCGTTGGCCTTTAAAGTTCCCCATGCAGCCACCCGCCGGTCCGAGGATTGAACGACCCGGCTAAGCTGGCACAGGCGACCCCGGCGGCAAAGCTTGAGGCATAGGTCAGCTTCTTCCATAATCGGCAGGGCAGGGTCGAAGCCGCCACAGGCAATAAAGTCAGCTCGGCGGCAAAACATGACCTGGTCGCCAAACAGCAAGCGCAGCCCACGCACAAATAAATGGGGCCGAAACAGCAGCGGCGCGTAGTAGGTTTTGAGAGCATTGTGCAACGAAATGCCCCAGCGAATTTTTTGCGGTCCGGTCATTAGAGAAATGAATCCGCCGCCAGATACCGTCGGGTTGGCTAAGGTGCTTTCTACGACCTGTACCAAGTCGTCGGGAATGAGGGTGTCGGCGTGAAGAAAACACAGCACGTCGCCCTTGGCGGCAGCGGCTCCCCAGTTCATCTGTACCGATCGCCCCGGAGCTGGAGCTTGGAGCACCGTTAATGGCAGGCGATCGGTCCAGGCATGGGCGATCGCTAGGGTGCGATCGTGGCTGCCCCCGTCCACCAATAAAATTTCGCGCGGAGGTGGGTTGAGACCTTGCAACACATTTAGGGTACGGCCCAGACAGGTCTCTTCATTCCAGGTGGGGATGATGATAGAAACCGGCATGGTACACCCCAAAGATGAATAAACCCCAATACGGCATAACTTTGCCGCCCAAAAGCAAAAACAGCCACCCTCACCAGGCTGAACCTCAGTCCCCTCAAATGTTTTTAGTCTGCTATATGCTACGGTATCTCGGCTTTGGAAACGATCAGAACAAAAGTTAGCTCAGTCGTGCACTGAGGTAATCATCGATGCTATATTAAGTATCGCGAATACGGCGGGTGTAGCCAAGTGGTTAAGGCAGTGGATTGTGATTCCACCATTCGTGGGTTCGAGCCCCATCATCCGCCCTTGTTTTGTTGAACGACAGTTTATCTGTCCGTGGCGACAATTTAGCTGTCACAGCGTCAGTTTAAGTGTCCTTCGCCCTTCTGTAACCTTTGCTGGTAAAGAGTTACAGAGGGGCGAGGCTTTCCATGAAAGCCACTTTTCCCTGCTAAGGCAGAGCACTGACTTTACACGAGCTTATTTTTATTGAGCAATATTATGATTTGCAGTGCTTTTGGGACCGGTTTCTGTAGAAATCACAATCCACTGCCTTCTTTCAACTCGCTAAACTTGGACAATTTTAACTTCCCCTGGCTAGGGTAATTGATTGTGACTAGCTGAAGACCTCGCGTGGAACTGGGCACAGCCCTTTCAACCTCTCCTGGCTAGGGTGATTGATTGTGACCTGTGCCACCTGTATATTTGCCAGCGACGACCAGATGGCCTTTCAACCTTCCCTGGCCAGGGTGATTGATCGTGACGAATTTCGTTGGCCTCCACTGCCGCCGTTAGTTGTCTTTCAACCTCCCCTGGCCAGGGTGATTGATTGTGACTGAAGTCGTTAATGGACCGGCATCTTTGCTAGTCTTTCAACCTCCCCTGGCCAGGGTGATTGATTGTGACATACCGATGTAGGTTCACCGGCGGACTACTCGTGCTTTCAACCTCCCCTGGCCAGGGTGATTGATTGTGACTTAGGGGTAATGTCGCCGCCAGTGAATTGCTCAATCTTTCAACCTCCCCTGGCCAGGGTGATTGATTGTGACGGCCTATGCAGCGCTCACGCAAGCGAGCACGCTGGTACTTTCAACCTCCCCTGGCCAGGGTGATTGATTGTGACCTCCGCGGGCGTAGGTTGCTGGGAACTTTGTATTTCTTTCAACCTCCCCTGGCCAGGGTGATTGATTGTGACCGCAGACTTCTCAAAAGCTCTTAGATTAAGGCTTTCAGAAGTCATTTGCGCGGATCGGCTCATCCATCCCGACTGTACTGGTTAATTAGTGGAGCTTTTAACCTCTACAAAGACCTGGAATGCCTGTTTGATAAGCATTTCAGCCTTTACGCGGATCGCTCAGGAGAATTGCACCTTGAGAAAGTCCCTCAAACCCAGTATTGGAGCGAGTTCCTCCTTGTTCGGAGGTGATTCGGTAGCCGCTACAGCAGTACATCCGCACCCCTATTGCTGGGAGCGCACCTACGCCATAATTGAGGTTACTAGCACGTCAACTACGACTTAATCTCTTCGGAGAAGCCTAAGCCTCTCGTCCGACAGCATCAGGGCGAGTAGCTACCAGGGCCAGAAAGCACGGCTGTCTTCTAACAGCCAAACTAACCCTTATTTCACACGACTCAGAGGCTAAAGCATGAGTCGCGGCGCTATTGAACTATTCAGTTTTCCAGGTTCAAAGCTTTTGGCCCATTGTAGTACAGGCTTTAGTTCTAAGATACTACTGTCTGTCTGGACTCATAGGCTGCGATCGCAACTGCCTTGGCCATCTCACCAGCATTCTGCTGCCAGGGCTGTTTAACGGCTTCTACGACAAGCCTGTTCTGAGCGGCTTTGCTCTCGATTTGAGCCAGTAGTCTGCCGTAGCTCCACTTGTGGATGCTGCTTTTGTACTGCTTGGCATAGCGTTTCTGGCCTTCTACTGAACCTAAGGCCTTTTGCTCGGCTTTGGCCTCAATTTCGGCTTGGAGAATCTCACGGATGTTGTCTTACCTGGGAACGGCAATACTGCCCGCTCCGTATTGCTGGGCAGTGGCCACCACAGCCTTCGCTAGAAGCTGATCGACATGCTCACCCAGGTTAGAGTGTTCTTGCCCTGGCGCTGAGCTTCATGGCGATTATGGAATTGTTTACCTTGTTCTCGCCGTTGCCGGAGAAATAGGGCGATGACGTGGGGTATAGGTTGTCGTTGAAAGAGTTTAGCAGTAAGCTTAAACCAAACCCTTTGCCTTACGTTTAATTGTTAGCTTAACAACAACGTAAAGCATGTATGAAGTTGATGTATGTTTATGCCAACCTTTAACAAGTCATACTTCTACACAAATATATATCAGCCTTTGCTGAAAGGGTTGCGCTTGGCCCGCTTAAACCGAGTATGCTTATAAGTTATGCCGGTGAGAATTCCAGGCGGCTTGACTCCCCCTTAAACAAGAATTTTCTAGAAGAAATGCGAATGCTCTCATGGACTGAGAGCAGCATTTTCAGCATTCCAGGATGTTCCAATTCTGATCCCGCTTAGGACTAAAGCTAGCTAAGTCAAGCAATATCAGCTTTTCGCCTTGTTGATATTATTTTTGCCATTGGCCAAGCTTACTAATGCTGTAACTACCTCTATCCTTAAGAGTCAAATTGACTTGTGGTAGCAAATTATTTGCTTCTTAGGGATGCGGTAGCACAGGGATAAACATTCTGGTGCTGTACAGCAAAAATCTGGTTATTGATAGACAAGAGACTTAAACTCCTTGCCTAGGCTGAACTTAGGTCGGCATAGTTTATGCCATCGAGAACTAGTACTCTAAAGGCGAAATCTCTTCGACTATCGTCGCGCCTGTGGTAAGCAATGACTTTGCGACAGCGGACAAATTTACGTCGTGAAGTGCTGGCATATAGCTGATGTATGCCTAGGTTCTCTGGGAGCAAGAAAATTGCGAATAAGCTTGCCTTAAAAGATGAATCTGCGAATTAAGTAAATCAAGAAACTGAGAATTTAGAAACATGAATTATTTAAGACGGGGCCTCGAATCAATTATGACAGGGAGCTTAAGCGCTATTCCAACAAAAGCTGGAAAGGTAATGAGAGTCATAGGATTTCGGCCCTTATTAGGCAATTAGATAGTTCTGCAACAGTTGGCTCAAGAGATAGGTTCAGTGGCACAAATTGAATCGCTATTGAGAAAGGTGTTTGGATTAATCAATATGCTGAGATTCATAGTGGGGGTAATCTCATTCAAATTCGAGCTAATGCAGCTATTGACCTCGGTGTGAGCATTAGAGATTGTGACCATCAGGGTCAGTCAAGTGGCATTGTTATTGGAAGAAAACTCGGGGTTAGGGCCTTACTGCTGCTTAGCAGGTCCTGGAGCAATTAATATTGGCAGAAATTGTATGATTGCATCGCACTGCTGCATATATGCCAACAATCGTGGGTTTGACGATCTAACAAGACCTATACATTCTCAACCATTAACTACGGTAGGAATAACAATTGAAGATGACTGTTGGCTAGGCACGGGAGTTAAAGTGCTTGACGGAGTAACTATTGGCACAGGGAGTGTGATTGGAGCTGGTGCCGTTGTTAGCCGTGATATCCCACCATACTCGGTAGCTGTAGGGATACCCGCTAGAGTAATTAAAAGCCGTAAAAAACAACTCTCTACTGGCGCGGATAGAGATAAAATTCATTCGGAGTTAGGTAATCGCGACCTGCTCACGAAAAGCGTCGTAGATGAAAGATGATTGTAAGCAAAGCCCCTCAGATCGTGTCTGGAGGACTTTGTTTTGTGCGGATGTTTGGTGGTCCTCACTGATGGTCCTTGGTGGATTTCACCGGTGCTACCAAGAGGTTTTAGAGTAGTTGAGTGGTAATAGTCCAGGATAGTGTTGGACAAATTTTGGAACGTTTCACGGAAGAGCTGCCAAGGGAGATTCAAAAGTTTTTGCGGCACAGCCAACCTTTCTACGCTGCGATCGCAGCGTGCTCGATGAGTCTAGCGACGGCATCTGGATGAGACACCATCACAACATAGGATACGCCACTGACGAACACCGTTTCCTTCGAGTTGGCGCGCTCCGCCATGAAGGAGAGGGCAGCTGCCGGAATGTTTAAGTCGCGATCTCCATAGATGAACTAGGACGCCCAAGTTCTCGGTAGGATGCGACCTCGCCACCGAGAACTTGAAAGCATTCCTTCGTCACCCTTCTGCGCCTGTTATCTGTAATCAGTCGATTCAGCTAGCGCGCGCCATTGTGCCGTTTCTTGCTCTACATAAGCGTTCTTCTTGGCAATCGCTTGAAGGGTATCGGTGC
>NZ_JACJPP010000017.1 GCF_014696135.1 Nodosilinea sp. FACHB-141
CATGGGTTCATAGTAGGTTTTGGGGCAAGGGTTATAAATACACAGACCTTGCAGATCATTGCCTAATTGTCTCAAGCAGGAGAGCGGTGCTCAAAAGACCCATTTAGAGTAGGAATAGTCAACCGCTGAGCAGGGTGTCATAGACACCCTGCTCAGCGGTTACAAAGAGCTGCCGAGAGATCGTGATGCTGCTTAGAGACTATTTGCGTTCTATAGAAATGGTTTCTGTAAAAGATCCAGTCGCAGAGTAGTTGCAGCGCGGGACAACTACACCTTTACACCCGAGCCAGCAATGGGCCAGCTCCTAATGGCTTTCAACTTTATAAAGCTGGATGGGTGAGAGGGTAAATGACCAGACCCAGCAGAGCGGAAACCAGCACAATGAGTGGCTCAGGCAGCTTCTTTTTGAAGATCAGCAGCAAAGCTAGGGTGACAACAGCCACGATGACTGTGGGAATATCTACCAGCGATCGCTTCCCAAGCACCACCACCGCTCCGGTGATTGCCCCGATCGCCGCTACCGTCACCCCTTCGACAAAGGCCGCTACCCCTGGCTGCTTGCCATGCTTCTTAAAGTACGGTGCTGGAATAATCGTAAATAGATAACAGGGTAGAAACGTCGCCAGGGTCGCCACAATTGCTCCGGCTAACCCCGCTACCAGAAACCCAATAAATCCAACCGTAATAACAATTGGCCCTGGTGTAATCATCGCCACCGCTACGGCATCGACAAACTGTTCAGAATTCAGCCACTGCAACTCATTTACCAATCCACCGTAGAGAAAAGGCACAATCGCTAGGCCACTGCCAAACACAAACGCCCCTGCCTTGCCAAAGAAGGTGAAGATTTGCCAGAGGATGCCTGGATCGGTGACTGGAACAGCCATCAGAGTCGGCAGGAAAGGCACTGCAGCAAAACTAGATAGCCTTTTAGGCCGCCACTGCTTGGGCGGAGCCTTCACTAACCACACCAGCACCCCCGCCGCCAAAATCAGCGCAATTTTTTCAGACTCGGTGATTACCGTGACCGCCGCTGAGACAATGTAAATCGCCCAAAACAGCCAGTCTTGGCCGATAGTTTTGACCGTGAGCTTGTAGCTGCTGTTGGCAATGATGCCGATGACCGTGGCACCGACCGTGTAAAAAATGGCCTGCATCCAGGGCAGGCCCCCATAAATTGTGTAGGCCCACCCCAGCCCCAGCACCATTAAAAAGGCTGGTAGGGGAAAGACTAGCCCCGTCAGCGTTGCGCCCAGAGTGCCATAGTGGACATAGCCCATATAGATCGCCAGCTGCTCCGCTAGGGGGCCAGGGGCCAACTGCGCCAGAGATAGCCCTTCTTTGTAGTCAGACTCAGAGATCCAGCCGCGCTCTTCCACCAGGTCGCGTTTCATATAGCCCACTAGGGCAATGGGGCCACCAAATCCCCAGGTGCCCAACTTGAGAAAGTACAGCACCATTTGCCCCAGCGAGTAGGGCGGCGGCGACAGTTCGGGGTGCTGGTTTGCTGGCAGTGGGGCCTCGGCCATGGGGTGATTCCTCTGGTGACAGAACAATTTCTCTGAAACTATTCAGAAGATGCTCAGTCAAAACTGTAATGCTTGTTTATCTTGTAAGCAACATGTGTTGCACAAAATTTGATGCGCCTGTCTCAGTTTACCGCTCAGCGGCTTGAGGGGCGGAGGAACCTAGCGGAATGGCCCGCTCCTGAGCCAAGGTTGCGTACAGCCCCTCAAACAGAGCAATACCGTGTAACTCTAGGGCAGTGTCAGAGAAATCGGTCAGCAGCCAGCCCCGCAGCAGGGCATCGACCCCCGCAGTCTGGGGCTGGCGGTATTGACCATCGCGCAGGTCAATTTCATGCACAATCTGACCCAGCACCTGCAGAGCTGGATCATTGTCTAAACCAAAGGCTTTAACCATGACCTCAAAGGTGCACAGATTGCCCTGGTGCTGAAAGTCGCCTTTGTCCATATCAAAGGTGACTTCGTCAGCTGCCGCCGTTTTGGCGTAGCGAATCACAGCCTTGGGGTCAATAAATCGACGAATCAGCCAGATGCAGGCCAGGCGATCCACATGGGGACGGGGCCGAGTTACCCACGATCGCTGCTGATACTGGTCTAGGGCAGCGGCGACAATGGCGATCGCCTCCGATACAGGCGTAAGGTCTTCAGCAATCTGGTTGAGACGGGCCATCACCTGCGCCCCTTCAGGGCAGTCAAAGAAGTCGATGCGGCGAATGTCAGCATAGTGCTTGTAGAGCTTTTCGAGGCGCTCGTGTAAATCACCCTGGGCATCAGAGGCAGGGGAGCTAGCCAGCGCTGTAGCCTGGGTCGCTAGCTCGGCGTAGTCGTCGCGTCGAGCGGCTCGAAACCGCTCGACGATCTCGGAGTCGGATAGGCCCTCAAACTGCTCAACCCGCATAATCAGTGCTTCTCCACTGGCTTTTTGCACCTCTTGGGCTAGCCACTGAAACGCTTCGAGGCACTCATCGCGATCGGGCAGCACCTGAACACTGTTGAAGGCGATCGCCCCCAGCCGCTTCAGCCGCCGCCACAGGGTTACCCTCGGGCTCGACGAGGCCTTTGAGGGCAAAGAATAGGAAAAAACCAGCCAGCTCACGCTATGACCTCTACTCAAAGGCCAGAGTAACGGATATAGCTATAAGGAGCAACAGGTGTTGCTACACGCTGGCTTGGCTGGGGCTATTGACCTTTAAAAGGGCTGGCGACGCGCTGATGGTGACCAATGGCCTTGAGCCGCCTATACCCCGAGAAGCAGTTAAATCAGGACTTAAAGTTGTTTCCCTTTCTAGCAAAATTGATATGCCCAATGTCTCTGAGCTTGTGTAGCGGCCCAATGCCGTGTGTCGATTGCACATTGCTCTTAGGAAGGGGCGGGCAGAACCGTATCGTGAGCTCGCAGCTCTGGCAGGGTGAGTTGCTGCGGAGCAAACGTACTCTGCAACGGTTAAGGTACGAGAAACTATAGAGCCCGACGCGATCTTCCGTGAATCACCGTAAAACTTGTATCACGAACAAAGCTTTCACTTGAGTGTTTCCGTAAAAACGCGGATTCTGACTGATGAATTAATTCAGACTAAGGCGACTTGTCCTGGCTAAGCAAGCTCGTATTGGTGTGGCTAAAACAACGTGGACCTTATGGTCTGTGGGGTAATCGCACACTTGTCCGCATCGGGAACTCGATTTTTCAGGGAAAGGGGAGAGTGCTTCTGTTTGAACAGGACATCACGCTTGGCTCAACTCACGCCGTTGAGTTTAGACCTGCCTCAAGCTCACGCATGGACAGTCTCTAGTTCTGCTCAGGGCTCAATTTGAATTTTATCTTAAGGCTTTTTTATGTTCGATCCCGTGCTTAATCTTTCTGACCTTAACGGCAGCAACGGCTTTGTGATTACCGGCATCGCTGCAGATGACAATTCAGGCTTTTCTGTCAGCAATGCAGGCGACATCAACAACGACGGCATTGACGACCTGATTATTGGGGCAGATGGAGCAGACCCCAACGGCAACAGTAATGCTGGCGAAAGCTATGTGGTCTTTGGTGGAACCGGCGTGGGCAGCAGCGGCAGCTTCAACCTCTCTGACCTCAACGGCAGCAACGGCTTTGTGATTAACGGCATCGCTGCGGAGGACAACTTAGGCAGATCTGTCAGCAGTGCGGGCGACATCAACAACGACGGCATTGACGACCTGATCATTGGAGCATTCGTAGCAGACCCCAATGGCAAAAGTGGGGCTGGCGAAAGCTATGTGGTATTTGGTGGGGCAACGGTGGGCAGCAGTGGCAGCCTCAACCTCTCTGACCTTAACGGTAGCAACGGCTTTGTGATTGAGGGCATCGATGAGTTTGACACCTTAGGTTTATCCGTCAGCAGTGCGGGGGATATCAACAACGATGGCATCGACGACTTGGTTGTTGGGGCAAACCTAGCAGACCCCAATGGCACCGTTAATGCTGGCGAGAGCTATGTGATTTTTGGTGGGGCCGGCGTGGGCAGTAGTGGCAGACTCAACCCCTCTAGCCTCGACGGCAGCAACGGCTTTGTGATTAACGGTACGGAGGTGGATGACTTCTCAGGTTTTTCGGTCAGCAGTGCAGGAGACATTAACAACGATGGCATCGACGATCTGATCATTGGGGCACCCAAGGCACTCCCTCCAAGCAGCGCGGGGGCTGGCAAGAGCTATGTGGTGTTTGGTGGGGCCGGCGTGGGCGCTGGAGGCAGCCTCAACCTCTCTGTTCTCGATGGCAGCAACGGCTTTGTGATCAACGGTATTGATGCAGGTGGCATCTTAGGCAGTTCTGTCAGCAATGCGGGTGACATCAACAACGATGGCATCGACGACTTGATCGTTGCGGCAATCGTGGCAGACCCCAACGGCCTCTTTAATGCTGGCAGAAGCTTTGTGGTATTTGGTGGAGCAGGTGTGGGCGCTGGAGGCAGCTTCGACCTCTCTGCCCTCAACGGTAGCAACGGCTTTGGAATCAACGGCCTTAACGGGGGCGATCGCTTAGGCACCTCCCTCAGCGCAGCGGGTGACATCAACAACGATAGCATTGACGACCTAATCATTCGGGAAGGTGCTAACGAGGGCTATGTGGTGTTTGGCGGAGCAACCCTGGGCAGCGGGGGCAGCTTCGACCTCTCTACTCTCAACGGCAGCAACGGCTTTGTGATCAACAGCACCGATGAGTTTAGCAGCATAGGCCCCGCCGTCAGCGCGGTGGGAGACATCAACAACGATGGCATCGATGACGTGATTCTTGGCGCACTTTTTGCAAACGCCAATGGCAACGATAGGGCTGGCAAGAGCTATGTGGTGTTTGGCAGGGCAAGCGCCCCTAACCTTGCCCCCGATGCCGTCAATGACAGTGGCTTCACCGCCAACCAAAGCACCCCTTTGGTAATTTCCGCGACGGCGCTGCTGGCCAACGACACTGATCCGGATGCCAACACCGTACTGCGCGTCACCGCTGTGAGCAGTGCCACAGGCGGCAGCGTAGCGCTGAGCAACAATGACACCCCCAATGACTTTGCTGACGATTTTGTCACTTTTACCCCCAATGCTAACTTTAGCGGCACGGCTAGCTTTGTTTACACCCTCAGCGACGGCAGCTCGAGCGATACCGCTACGGTGAGCATCGCGGTGGGCAAAACCGTCAACGGTGGCAACGGCAAAGACACCCTCATCGGCACCGCAGGCAACGATAACTTGAACGGAGGCAATGGTGACGACGCCCTATCGGGCCTAGCGGGCAACGACACACTGGTAGGTGGCAATGGCGCTGACCGTCTGGTGGGCGGTGCTGGGGGCGATGGCTTAACCGGGGGTAATGGGGCTGACAGGTTTGTCATCTCCAGCTTGAGTGACTCGCTGTTGAGCAACTTCGACCGCATCACTGACCTGAAAATTGGCACCGATGTGATTGATGGTCCTACTGCTGTCAACGCGGCCAACGTAGCAGAGCTAGGTGCAGTTGCCTCTCTGAATCAGGCCGGTATCAGTGCTGTGTTGACGGCGGGTGCCTTTGAAGCCAATCGAGCAGCGACCTTTAGCTTGGGCTCCCGCGCCTTTGTCGCTCTGAACGACAACACGGCCGGATTTCAAGAGGCTAGCGATGCCGTGTTTGAGATTACTGGCTTCAGCGGCAGTTTGACCAGTTTGGCGATCGCTTAATCACTCATCGACCCATTAAACCAGTGAGGTGCAATCTCACTGGTTTTTACCGCTTCTGGCATTACGTACAGTGCGATCGCCTCATCTAAAGTGAGCCACAGAAGTAGGAATAAGGCATTGTTTCTAGTCCTACAGTGGTTGAGATTAGGTCTTCAAACTCACTGGCAGGACAGCAATATTGGCTTAAATTTTTTCGCTATATAAAAGAGCAACTTTACTGTGCAGGCAGGAATTGGTCTGTACTCGCCACAGTGAGAGTGGAGTAATCGCCTGCGCGCAGCTAGCCTATATGTTGTTGCCACAACCAGTCAACGAGAGAATGCGGGTTTCCCGTAGTACGCTTAGGGGCATATCATTAAGCTCGATCGCGGCTATCTTTATTCCACTTCCTTGATAAAATCAAGCACCTGCTGCGCTTCTTGAGGGCGATTTTGCTGTCTTAGCATCTCAGCGCAACGGTGGTAGGTATTGATGATGAACTCAGTAGAATATTGTTGAAACCATGGCTCGCTCAGCTGCTCGCGAATTGGTTTATATACTTCAGCAGACTGCTCAAAATAGTTAATGGCTAAGTCGGTTTGATTCTGCGCAATTAGCGCCTCCGCCATATTGGCAAGCGTTGCTGCTTCAAACACTTCCACTGTAAGCGTAGTTTGCAGCGCTTCAACCCCGCGTTCGGCTTGAAGGATTGGCAAAGCTTGCTGGTAATACTCAATGGCTTGCTGAGGCTGACCTAAGGAATTGTAAGCAAAGCCAAGATGATGGCTTACAAACGCTTCCCCCTCGGGATAGCGTATGGCTCGATAGTTTGACAAAGCTGGCTGAAGATACTCAATGGCTTGCTGAGGTTGATCCCAGAAAATGTAAGCCTGGCCAAGAGTGGTCTGTACGTTCCCTGCGTAATAGCTATCATCCAAAGATTGATAAATGGCCAAGGCTTGCTGAAAGTACTTAACGGCTTGTTGGTCCTGACCCAAGTCATAGTAAACCAAGCCCTGACTATTTAATGCATACGCTTCGTCGTCCCGATCGCCGTTCTGACGAAAAACTTCTAAAGCAGCTTGAAACGATTGCAAAGCTGCTTGATGTAGACCAGCATCATGCTGGTTAATACCTTGGCTCAAAAGGCGCTGGGCTTCTCGGTCTAAGAGGATATCAGGATCTCGAATGCTAGATGGGTGAATTGGGGCAATTTCGATCCGGTTTTCTTGCGCTCGTGTAAGCGGCACAGCAACAGGCGTAAGAAGCGCTAGCGGAAGAATAATCAACAACAGTAACGGTTTGGTGAAGCGCAGGGAGGGTAGAAGCATCTGCTTTCTAAGGGAGGGAGAAGATTATCGCTGACGCTTCAACCGTACTGCGGAGTTACTAAGGCAAACAAGGCTAGAAAAGCTACTTTAAGTAAACAAGTTGATCGGACACTGGTTCGTTAAGACGAGATACATCGAACCCCTCTCATACAAAGATTTCCTGGGTTGATAAGGGATGAGAGCAGAGGCCTATCGCTGTCACCACCACCGTTGCAATTGCCCCATCACTTAAGTTTGAGTGGCCCCTCGCCGTCCTGTAGGCATGGTTACTAACCACTGATTGAGGACGTCCTCAATCAGTAGTTGGTGAGACTTCCGCGCTGGTTCAGACCAGCGTTATACTCAGACCAGTTACGGACTCGGTACTGCATCGGCGTCAGGTTTTGGGTGGTACTTAAACATTAGGCCATCGCCCCGTTCGTAACACCTTACTCATACAGCAACGCCGTTTGGGGTGATAATCTGGGAGTGCATTCCCGGTTGTAAACCTGGCATTCGTTCTCTCTTCTCTAGTTTGGGTCAAACGAGAAATAGTCAGATTGCGTCCAGGTATCTTTAGTCCAGGTGTCTATGGTTGCACTGCTCGGTTATCACCCCCAAGCGCTGCTGTACGAGAGCGCTAACTCGCGGGTGTATCGAGCTACAGCGGCAGCTAACGCCCAGCCCGTGATTCTAAAGGTGCTCAGCCCAGACTACCCGACACCGGCCGAGCTAGCTCGCTACCGGCGGGAGTACGAAATTCTCAGCAGCCTATCCGGGGCGGGCATTGTTCGGGCCTACGGCTTGGTACCCTACGAAAAAACCTTGGTGATCATTCTGGAAGATTTTGGAGCGATCGCCCTGCGCGATGTGATCCACCAAGAGTCCCTCAGCCTAGAGCAATTTTTAGAATTAGCGATCGCTATCACCGCTGCCCTAGCCCAAATTCACGCTGCCAATATTATTCACAAAGATATTAACCCCGCCAATATTGTTTTGAATCGGCAAACCGGACAGGTCAAAATCATTGACTTTGGCATTGCCACCCGTATTAACCAACTCAGCCCCAACCTCAAGCACCCCAACGTTTTAGAGGGCACCCTAGCCTATCTTTCGCCAGAGCAAACCGGGCGGATGAATCGGCTTTTAGACTACCGCACCGACTTTTATTCCCTTGGGGTAACCTGCTTTGAGCTATTGACCCAGCGGCTGCCCTTCTATGCCGCAGATCCCCTGGAACTGATCCACAGCCACCTGGCCAAGCAGCCCCCCGACCTCACAGCCCTCAATCCGGCAATTCCGCCCCTAGTGTCGGCCATCGTGCTCAAACTGCTGAGCAAAAATCCTGAGGATCGCTACCAAAGTGCCCTGGGCCTGCAGGCAGATTTGGAATATTGCCTGGCCCAGTGGCGACAGCAGGGGGCGATCGCAATGGTGCCCCTGGGCCGCGAAGACTATGTTGCCTGGCTGAGCATTTCCCCAAAACTCTACGGTCGAGAGGACGATCTGGCCGCGCTGCTGGCGGCCTTTGACCGCATTGCCACTGGCAACGAGGCCACCACCGAGGCCAGCGGAGCCCAGTCCCAACGCCCAGAAATGATCACCGTCACCGGCTACTCGGGCATTGGTAAGACGACGCTGGTGCGCGAGATCTATCGGCCGATTACCGAGCGGCGGGGCTACTTTATTACTGGCAAGTTTAACCAGCTCCAGCGCACCATTCCCTACAGCGCCCTAGCGGCTGCCTTTAGCGACCTGGTCAAACAGTTGCTGACCGAAAGCCCAGAGGCCTTACAGCAGTGGCAGGCTAAACTGCGGGCGGCGCTGGGAGCTAGTGGCCAGGTGATTGTCGAGGTGATTCCCGCTGTAGAACTGGTGATTGGCCCGCAGCAGCCGGTGTCCGCTCTGGGGCCCGCCGAAACCAAAAACCGCTTTCAACGGGTCTTCCAAACGTTTGTTCGCGCCCTTAGCGATCCGGCCCACCCGCTGGTGATCTTTCTTGATGATTTGCAGTGGGCCGATGCCGGTAGCCTGCAGCTGATTCAGCTGATGCTGAGCGATCGCGACGCCCGATCGCTGCTGCTGATTGGGGCTTACCGCAGCAACGAGGTCAGCAGCACCCACCCGCTGACTATGGCCCTGAAAGGTCTGGCGGCTGGGGGAGTGCCCCTCACCCAGATTCTGCTCCACCCCCTCACCGTCGATCACCTCAGCCAGCTCCTGGCCGACAGTCTCCACAGCGATGCCGACAGCACACGGCCCCTGGCCGAGCTGATTCACCACAAAACCAACGGCAACCCCTTCTTTGCCAACGAGTTTTTAAAGACCCTAGCGGCAGAAAACTTACTGCATTTCGATCTGGATCAGCGCCTTTGGGTCTGGGACATTGCCCAGATCCAGGCCCAGGCCATCACCGACAATGTGGTCGAATTGATGACAGAGAAGCTGCGCAAGCTGGACCCCAAGACCCAAGGAATGTTGCAGTTAGCCGCCTGTATCGGGTCCGGCTTTGGCCTTAACACCCTGGCGGTGATCGCCCAGCAGCCACAGGCGGCGATCGCCGCTGATCTGTTGCCTGCCCTTCAGGCGGGGCTGGTATTAGCGCCCTGTGAACCCGACGACCAGGGGGTAATGCAGACCTACCGCTTTCTCCACGACCGGGTGCAGCAGGCGGCCTATGCCCTGATTCCAGAGTCGCAGAAGCAGCGACTGCACCTGCAAATTGGCCAACTGTTACTCAACGACAGCTCCAGTCGCCCCCGGGCCGATGGTGGCGATGAGACTCTGTTTAGCATCGTGGATCACCTCAACATCGGGCGATCGCAGCTGTCCACCGAGGCTGAGCGCCTGGAGTTGGCCCAGCTCAACTTGCGAGCGGCTCGCAAGGCCAAAGCCTCTACCGCTTACCAGGCCGCCCACAGCTACCTGGCGGTGGGGTTAGACTGTCTGCCCTCCGCCACCTGGAATCAGCAGTACGCCCTCACCCTGGCGCTCCACCAGGAGCAGGCGGAGGTGGAATACCTGATCGGCAACTTTGAGACCTCCAAGCAGATTCTCAACACTATTCTCTGCCATGCCACGGCGGTGATTGACCAGGCGGAGGCCTACAACCTGCTGGTGGTGCAGTCTACTCTCAAAACCGACTACGCTGCTGCTCTAGACTACGGGCGGCAGGCTCTGGCGCTTTTGGGAGTCGAGTTTCCCGCCGACCAGTACGAGGCGGCCTTTGAGCAGCAATATCGGCAGTTTCAAGCTCGCCTGGGCGATCGCCCGCTGTCGGCCCTGCTGGATCAGCCGGAAATTACCGAGGCCGAACAGCGCCTGGCGGTGAAGGTGCTCTCGAATATGGGGTCGGCGGCCTACCGATACCGACAGGTGATCTGGCAGGTGGTGGTCACCGTGTCAATGAACCTCTTTTTGGAGTATGGCAACGGGCCCGAGTCGTGCTACGGCTACTCGAATTATGGCACCCTACTGGGTTCGGTGCTAGGCAACTACGCAGCGGGCTACGAATCTTGCCTGATCTCGATGCAGCTTAGCGATCGCTACCAGAGCCTCACCCAGCGATCGCGCGACTGCTTCATTCTGAGCAATTTCGTCCACTCCTGGGTGCAGCCCCTACGGCTGGCCGATGGAATCAACCAGGAGGGGGTGCGCGCCGGTCTGGAATCTGGGGAATTTCAGTACGTCGGCTATTCCCTCAGCTACCGCATCTCCAATTTGATGGCCCAGGGCAAACCCCTGCCAGAACTCACCGAGCGGGTGCAGGAGGCACTGCTGTTTTGTCAGGGGGTGAACAATCAGTGGGCGATCGATGTGCTGGAGGGCTACCAATTGGTGCTAGCCAACCTGGCCGGGCAGACCGCCGATCGCCTCAGCTTCGATCTGCCAACCCTGACCGAAAGCAATTATCTCCAGGCCTGCGAAGCCCACAAAAGTTATAGCGCTCTGTGCCGCTACGCCATTGCCAAGGCCCTAGCGCTCTACCTGTATCACGCTGATGAGGCGGCCTGGGCCTGCATCGAGCGGGCGCTGGCGTTGCAAAACTATATTTTGGGGGTGATCTCCAACGCCGAGCTGCACTTCTACGGGGCGCTGATTTTGCTGCGCCTGGCCCACAACGCCACCGATCGCCAGCGGGCGGAGTACCAGCAGCAGGTGGCCACCCATTTTGCCAAACTGGAGTGCTGGGCCACCAGCTGCCCCGACAACTTCCAGCACAAGGTCTGGCTGCTAGAGGCCGAACTAGCTCAGCTCCAGGGCAGTTCCCTGGATTACACCCTCGACCGCTACGACCGGGCGATCGCCGCCGCCGCCGCCCAGGGTTTTTTGCAGGATGAGGCCATCGGCCACGAGTGCGCCGCCGACTTCTGGCAGCGCCGCCACAAGCCCGACTTTGCCCGCAGCCACAGGCAAAAAGCCCGCTACACCTACAACCGGTGGGGGGCAACGGGCAAAGTAGAACAGGTAGACCTGCCAAAGAGTGGCAACCCGGAGCGCCCCTGGCACCCCAGCGGCGCCACCACTACTGGATCCACCTCCGGCCAGGCCCTCGATCTGAGCACGCTGATGAAGGCCTCCCAAGCGATCGCCAGCGAAATTGTACTGGACCAACTGCTGGCCCGGCTGATGGAGGTGCTGATGGAAAATGCCGGGGCCCAGCGGGGCCACCTGATGCTAGAGTCGGCGGGCAGCTTTTATATCGAGGCTACCAGCGAGGTCGATGGCGAAACCACGGTGCTGGCCTCGCTGCCCATGGCCGACCGGGTACCCGTGAGCGTGATCAACTATGTGCTGCGCACCCAGGACAGCCTGGTGTCCCACCAGACAACCGAGGCCGCGCTGGGCCAGGATCCTTACATTCAGCGCCATCGCCCCCAATCGATCCTCTGTACACCGCTGATCCACCAGGGCAAGCTCACCGGCATTTTGTATTTAGAGAATCGCCTAGTGGCCGAGGTCTTTACCCACGATCGCCTAGAGTTGCTCAAGCTGCTGTCGGCCCAAGCGGCCATTTCCCTGGAGAATGCCCGCCTGTACACCACCCTGGAGCAAAAGGTGCTGGAGCGCACCCAGGAATTAACTGCTGAAAAGGCCCTCTCTGAGCGGTTGCTGCTCAACATTTTGCCGGAGTCAGTGGCGGAGCGGCTCAAACGGCAGAATCAGGCGATCGCCGACGGTTTTGACGCGGTCACCGTGCTGTTTGCCGACATTGTCGGCTTCACCCGCTTTGCCAGCCAGATTCCTCCTCAACAGCTAGTAGATCTGCTCAACCACATCTTTTCTCAGTTCGATCAACTCTGCGATCAGCACGGCCTAGAAAAAATCAAAACGATTGGCGATGCCTATATGGTGGCCGGTGGCTTGCCTGAGCCCCACCCCGACCACGCCGCCGCCATTGCCGATATGGCCCTGGCCATGCAAGCTGCCATTCAGAAACCCCTGGTCCTATCCACCCTGCCCCAATGGCTGCCCCCTCAAGACATTGCCATTCGCATTGGTATTCATACGGGGCCCGTGGTAGCTGGGGTGATCGGCACCAAAAAATTTACCTACGACCTGTGGGGCGATACAGTTAATGTAGCCAGCCGCATGGAAGCCCAGGGGCAGGGCGGTAAAATTCAGGTTTCCGCCACCACCTACGAACAGCTTAAGGGGCGCTACCACCTGCAGCGGCGGGGAGCGATCGCCGTCAAAGGCTGGGGCGAAATGGTCACCTACTGGCTGACAGGGCCACGCTAAGGCGGGAAAACGGCAATCGCCAACCTGTAATGGAATATGGTGGCGTAGCGCGTCACCAGCGTCGGTCAGATCGAAAAGAGGGCGGCGAAGGAAATAGTTCCAATCGAAATCACTTGAAGAAAAGTCTCCAAATCGCTCCTGCAATATCGCTGTTGTCAGATCGCGCCGCTTGGGTAAGCGCGCTCTTTCGGCGGAGGCCAGTGCGTCGGGTTGCTTTGCTAGGGTAAGGTCAGTGCAGTAGACAGGCGCTCCCGGTTGCATCCGCCAGAAGTTTTTGAGTGAGCCAGCATCGAAGGCATCAAAACCTGTATCTGCCACCAGCGCCATCCCACTTCACGATCCCTGTCCCGATCTGCCGCCACAGGTAAAGCAATACGGCCTAGGCTTCCCGCAGGCTTTCCCTTGTTCGAGAAGGAGCCCGAAACAACGGTGTTCCAGGCTTTGACAATGGGCCGACCCAGTTGTTCAACGACCCACAAGCTCTCGACTTGTCCCGCGTCGATGGCCTCGATCCTGTTGTCGCGCACGGGGTGGTAGTTCGACGTGTCTATGGCAATGGTGTCCTCTAGCACGCCTGCGAACAAGGACGCAACCTTGGAGTAGCTGGTGGAATTGATGGAGAGAATGACAACGTCAACGTCCTGCACGGCTTCTGCGGCTGTAACGGCGCGGGCACCAAACTCCAGCGCATCGACGGGGTAAGATTATGATGCTGCTCTGTGGTGCAGGGCAACTAGTTTAGGCTATTATGCAGCCTGATCATGGGTTAACCCTCACATTTAAGGGCTCAACCTTCTCATTCCATCCAACATGATGAATGCCACAAAACCGTCGTTTCTAAAGAAGAAATGCTTTGATTTTGCTCAATACCCATCTCATATCTATTAATAAACTGGCTTGAAGGGCATCGAGAGGCACCATAAGATTAGAGCGGATCCTATAGCTTGACTAGTCGATATAGTCTTGCCATTTTAGGCCCTAAAGCGTTTGGCTCAAAGAGTCAAAATGGAAGCAGTACTATACTGAAAAAACCAATTCTTCTGTACTACCCTGCGACTCGAAGCTTTTGATGCCAGATCTTGTGGCCAGGATTTGATCGACTGACTCAAGAATTGACTTTAAGCCAGCCCCCTTAGAAAGGACAGCATCAGCTGAGGGACAAATACCTTCTGCAGAACAGAGCATATCGTTAGTGAAGAATGCAGACATCAGCACTAACAGAGGCGGTTGGCCAAGTTCACTCTTGAGCTTACAGATGAGTTCAGCTCCGTCTAAAGCTCTTTGGTAGCTTCTACCGGGCAAACAGAAATCAACCAGTGCCAAGTCGAATTGGTGAGCAACTGGAATAAATTGAAAAGGGTCTTGGAAAGCTTTAGCCTTAAAACCTACTTGTTCTAAGGAGCAGGCGAGTGCAAAGCCCCATGCTTCATTGTCATCAATAACAGCAACCCGCATCATCTTTAATGAAACCTACCTAAATTATCCAAGTATCATTATCCAATTGCTTCTAATCCACTTTTACTGCACGAAGCACTTCTATGAGTCCTCCTCGGGAAGGATATCTTAATAAAATCCAAAAAACAACAGCCCCTAAAACAACGCTCATACAGTTTTAAGAAGTGGTTTGGAATGATCTTTGGCTGTCTCTTGAGCCACTGAGAAATATTCAATTTTAATAATATTACTAAGCATGCTCAATTCTTGAATGCTTCTCAATCGCCTACTTGGCGAACAATTGAAAGACCCAGACAATTTCTGCACATTTCAAAAATTATGAGTGGTTATCTATCGTGTGGATGAAGATCTTTTCATCCACACGATAGACTAGAAGGCTCGCGGTGGCAGATAGGGTAGTAGCCATGTTATTCGCTGTTCGCCAAAAGGTTTTTCTCAGAAGCTCTTTTTTGGCAAGTTCAGCATTAGGAGGAGCACGCGGAATCTGCCGCACCTAATATTACGTCTTGATTGATAAGGAGAATCGGTTATGAAGCTACCTACACTTAAAGCAAAAGGAGCTCTTACAGCAATTACTCTAATGCTGCCTTTAGGGCTAATTGGAACAGTAGTTTGGGAGCAAGAAGCAAGGGCACAACAAAATAGCCCTTCAAAACTATCTGACTCCTTACCGGATGGTGTATACCTCTACAGTGATGTGCCGCAGCCTGACCAAATTCAGCATACCTACATCGTTTTTGAAAAGGAACAGGGCAAGGTCGTCGGAGCACTCTATACTCCTCAATCGGAATTTGCCTGCTTCACAGGAGAGCAGGAGGGGAATCAGTTAGAGGTTAAAGCTGTCCCATCCGAGGCTTCTCAAAGTTTTGAGGCCACCGCTAAACTCAGCGAACTTCATCGTATCGATTCCTACAGCACGAATGACCAACGCATTCTCTCGATCTGCAAGCAGGATGCAACTAGCGTTAATTGATGACCTCAGTTGCCTTCCGAGAAACAGGGTGCCGAAGGAGGCTCCACAATTTCATCACAAAGAGGCGATTTAGGTCAGATTAGAGGGTCATGAATTGGGACAGGGGCACTATTCCCCTAGAAGGGAGTGGCTAATTCTCTCAGCAGCAGGGAACATAGGGCATGGAATGGGTTCTGAGGCTCTATGGGCGTCTTTAGCGGTAAATCCCTACAGCAGGGAAAATATGTTGTTGAACAGGAACTAGGCCGCGGCGGCTTTGGCATCACTTACAAAGCCAGAAATACCGTGCTGGCGCAAGCTGTGGTGCTGAAGACGATCAATGATGCGTTGCGTCAAGAGCCCCAATTTGAGGAGCACCAGAGGCATTTCCAGGATGAAGCCAAACGGCTAGCCCGGTACTCCCACTGGGTAGTTGATACGGCTCATGTGGTCTCCTCTTAACCCCTCCCGCCGTGGAGTACCCATTGGGCATGTGACACTTGAACGAAAGGTTTTGTTTACAGACTTTTAGGGAATGTCCGTGTAGGGTAGCAACCCAACATAGCGGTACAGCAGAAACTCATCAGCTTCTAGGTTTGAGCTTAAGAGATTTGGCGGCAAGTGCATTGTTGTAAGGGAAACCGATTAGGTTCCTGAAGAAGAGCAATGGGAACCGATGCATACCGCTGTCGTCAATGTTTCCATCCCTTGCTGGGCAAAACTTCTTAAATTAATCATCCAAAATAAAAACTCATTCAGAGTTGGGGATAGATCAGGTTCGCTTAGGTTTCGTAGTCTTAAGCTATCCATATCGGGATCGCATCCTCAGTCAGTTCCTATGACAAGCAGTAATTCTTTAGCTTATAGAGGAATCAAGATTACCCTGATCATCTTGATGGCAATGGGGTTGACGATCGCCTCTTTGCGCTACAAGCAACCTGCTCATTGTGAAACACTTTGCAGAGATGCTCAATCCTGCCAAATTGGACAGTGCATGTTTGGTGAGCAGCAGGCAGGCTTCCCTCTGTCGTTTGTTCAAGATACGGAGGCTAATTCCCCTACAAGTGGTTGGGGTAAGGTCGGACCAGAAGATTATTTCTATGCGAATCTTGAGGCATTTGCCCTCAATGTTGCTTTTTACAGTCTCATCCTATGGCTGTTTCAAAGGCTGCTTAAATGGCTTTTTTCGTCGTTTCAAACCTAATTCAGTATCAAGGGTGCATTTTCAGAGAACAGCCTCTTACTCAAACTTTCTAGCTCTATCGAGTCACTATGAAATCTAACGTGCTCTGTGCCAAACTTCTCCTCCTAGCCGCCCTACCCGCTCTTGGAATACTTACCCCGAAACAAGCGATCGCCCTACCCGCTCCGGATCTGCAAGCCAGATTGCTGTCAGACATCGCCTTTCAATATGCAAAGCTGGGTGATTCGCAACAGGCATTTGCTATTTCTGAGCAGGCCCTGGAAGCAGCAGCGGCGATGCAACCCTGCTTCAAAGCAAATTCTCTAGCCAAGGTAGCGGGTAGCTACTGGCTAATTGGGCAGGAGACAGAAGGCAAGCGACAGGTTACAGAGGCCATTGAAACCGCCCGTACTCAGGAGGCAACCGGATGTAGTGGCAGTGCCACCTCTCCGACCGAATCGTTAATGAACCGGGCTGTGGAATTGTCCGACGAGGGGCAGTTTGAGTTAGCGATCGCGCTAGCCAGCGGGATGGGAGCCCCACTGGCCCTGTCGGAAATTGCAGCTGATTTGTTGGACGTAGGACAATCTCGGCGAGCGGACGAGTTACTAAAGGAAGCGATCGCCCAGACACAAACGATTAAGGAAGCGCTCGGCCAGGCACAAACGACTAACGATGCCTATTACCAAACGCAAACGTTGAACATGATGGGCATGAATCTGGCTCTAGCAGGGCATCCTGAGCCCGCAAAGATGGTGCTAGAACAGGCCATTCTGAGCGCGGAAACCGTGGAGACCGACAACCCCGAAAGGGCTTCGTTGCAGGGAAGTGCTCTGCTTTGGACGGCCCGGCAGTTTGTGGAGTTAGGTGCAAACGATCGGGCGATCGCGGTTCTTGATCAAACCCTTCCCAAAATCCGTAACCTTCCTACTGCCCCGCTTCCCCTCGATAAAGTGATTCAGTTTGTCGATGCGGCGCTCCTTTACCAGCAGGTAGGTCTAAACGACAAAGCCGTGGCGACACTGGAAGAGGCCCATCAGGTTGGAAAAGCCATCGCTCCCGCTAATGCCTTGCGAGGTCGAGCCGATGCGGATGCGCTGGGTCGAGTAGCCGTTGGCCATGCCAAAATTGGCGACTTTGAGCGAGCCATGCAAATTGTCGAGGAAATCCAGCCGGTCAGCGAGCGGCAGGGGGCATTGGGAGACATTGCGATCGCCTATGCCGCAGCAGGTAATTTAGACGAGGCAGTCAAACTGGCGGAGTCTAACCCCAACCGTAACGGTGCGATGATCGGCATCGTCAGACACTATTTGCAAGAAAAGCAGCTAGATCAGGCGTGGCAGGTTGTTCAGGTACAGCAGGTCAAAGGCATCTTGTCAGAAGTGGCAGTTGGGTATCTCGATGCAGGCCAGCCTGAGCGGGCGTTGCAGCTCGTTCAAACCGGCAAGCTAGAGGGATTTATGCCAGACATCATGCAGGGCTATGCTGCGGCTGGGCAACCGGAGCAGGCAATGGAACTGGCTCAAAGTGAAGGCATCGAATGGCTCCTGCCCTCGGTGGTGCAAGGATTTGCTCAGCAAGGGCAGTTTGATGCTGCTTTGCAAACGGCGCAATCGATTGTCGAGCCGGTCGATCGCGCACAGGCGTTGATTGCGATCGCTCGTGCCTATACTGAGCCACCGGCTGAGGCACAAGGGATACGACGGTTCGTGACGCGGACGCAGGATAGGATTGTCGGGCTGTTTGGCACCTCCGATCGTGAACGAGCAGCTGAGGTGTTGGTACAAGCTCTACAAGCGACTCAATCTATCTCCTCAGAGGAATGAGGGATGTGGGAGCGCAAGCAGTCGTTTTTGCGTTCTAAAACCGTCGTACTACTGTCGCACATCAGGCCGCTGGAGCTGCCGTCGGAGGCATTGTCGATGACGCGCGCGATCAGCTCTGAAGCCTACCGCGTCAGTACTATGACTAAGTTGAATGCATCGGCTGAGACGCAGTACAACCATTCTGGTGCAACGGACTAACGGAGTTACTTTTAGGATTACAAATTCTTTTGTAGTCGCAGCCAGAACCGTTATCTGATGAGGACACGCAACCATTGCATTGAGTGACATTCGACTTGGAGTGCAGGTTGATGAAACTTAGCAGTCTTATCAGTAACACACCGATAGTGGTGTTCTCGCAGAGGTGCTGGTGCAAAACAACGTATCAGTAGATGAAAGGTCGCAGGCTTGCGAGCAAGTCAGGAGACAATTTATTAGCCTTGTGCAGGATTACATCACAAGGCAGCCAACGGGATTAACACGAATTTTTGGTGCTTTTGAGCTTACCCGCAAGCCTCGCTCGGGCTCCAAAGTCGTGATTACTTTCGCGACTTCAGCGGAGCAGCCATTCATTCCGCTGAGTTTAACCACACCTGAGCTCCAATTCATAGCCTGATTCTGGAACGTCGAAACAGCAAAGCTGATCCGATAAACATCATGACGAAAAATGCGTTCAGACCCAGTACACCTAACACACCCATAGATGCTTCTACCGAGGTCACCTGAGGCTTGTTGATGATCAGTGCGATCACAGGAACCAATGCCTGAGCGAGTGCTGTTGTAATCAACGTACGTGCCATTCCCTGTGGCCGAAAACGCGCCATGGTGGCACCGAGGATTCCAATGGCGAGCACTCCGAAATACATCAGGTTAACGGGGTTGTCCTCAGACCCGATGATCCCAACGGCAAGATTCATCCAGACGAGCAGGAACGCTGCCGCAAGGGCAATACCAACAGCTACTCGGTATGCCATAGTGCCCCCTTTCTTCGCTACCAGTTCATAAGCGAGACCTGTACCAAAAATGAGGGCACCGGCAACAATGAAGTCGATCAAGTCCCAGACCATTTGATCGGTAAACAGCATCGCTAACAAGGGCAACAGCAATATGGATGCTGTCCCGAGCGCAAGGTAAATAATGTTTTTGTTTTGCATAATGATATTTGTTATGTTCTCTCTCATAATTCCTGCAAATGTTTCGAGGAACATCCAAAGAGCGCAACCCAATAGCGCTCGTCTTTCCTCGGCACGCTCTCGGAGAAGATCAGTGAAAGTTTGCTTCATTCCCTCACCAAACCGCTCATAGTACGGCTTTGAATAGAGACGAAGCAGTTTTGCATACCAGTTTCGGTATCGTCGTATTAAGCGTTCAGATGTCATACGCAAAAGTATTCGGAAAGATCCGCTTCTGTTGTGCAACCATCAAAATTTCGCTGTATCGCTCCAATTCCGCGGCGAGTGCTTTTTTACCGAGTCCGGTGATTTTGTAATAGATCCGCCGCTCGTCGTCCATTGTTGGGTCTATCTTTTTGTCGCTCTCACCTATCAATCCCGCCTTGATCATGCGACCAATCGAGCCGTAGAGCGTTCCAGGCCCCATCTTTACCTTTCCCTGTGAATCCGACTCGACCTGCTTCATGATTTCATAGCCATGGCTCTCCTGTGTGGAGAGTGCAAGAAGGATATAAAACACTGCTGGAGTAAGGGGTTTATGGGTTGTATTCTTTTTAGCCATGCTTCATACTATATCCGCTGCGGATATATGTCAATGCGATACCAAGAGGCAGCGATCGCGCTCATCTAAAACATAATCAGTGGCAATCGGTTTAGACTGCGTTCTGATGCGATCGCCACTAGGTTGCAACCGTTTCAGACCATGATTCTGAAGACAGGGGATTAGGGGCGATCGGTGAAGTGTTTCGAGATCAGGAGTTGAAGTGATCAAAGGTGGTGTTAAGACAACTTTGAATGAGCAGACGATACTGCTGGAAGGTAGCCAAGGTGACCATCGATCAAACCGAATGCTCAATGGCCTCAACCTACTGAAGGCTTTTAGGCGGCTGGCGATCGCATTTGCCTAAAGCTAAACTTGTGGCGGTCGATGTGATGGCAGCGATCAAGTGCAAGGAATGTGGCCGCGATGCGAGCAGCAAAGCGAAGCCGTCCCCTACTTGCGGAGCACAAGTGACAGGCACTATGGAGTCGGTGGTTTGGTGGACGATAGTAGGAGTCTTTTCTGCCGCCGCACTGGGTTGTGCATATCTTCAGGACTTATCAAATCAGTGCTGTGCGGATGGGCTTGAGCGGGAGTCCGGGGGATTGATGCAATCAGCAAGAGCAGGATACCCCTGCTAAGTATTAGCTGTCCCACCGGTGAACTACTCAACCCACTCCAAAGCCACAGCTAAGCCATCCAGCTACCCCTGCGCGGGCCTCGACTAATTGGGGCAATCTAGGCTCAGCATATTTGTGATACATCCTGAGAATTTCCCACTGGCTGCACTGGCCGGTGGGATTTATTTTGGTCGGTGCTGACCATTGACCGCGATGCTTAAACCGTTTATGTGGCGATCGCGTGGTCAGGCTATTGGGCGGGCGGAGCGGGTTGCTGAAGGTTGATAAACGGGACGGTTTCGCCCGTCACTTGAGGGAGAACCCCGTTCCACTTTTCGATGGCACGTTGCTGGAGTAGTTCGGCGGAGATGGACTCTTGCTGAAGGCGGTTAGCTTCTGCCTGAGCGCGGGCGGTCGCGACCGTTGCCTCACCGTTGGCCTTTGCCTTCTCTACTTCCTGTCGCGCCCGCTCAGCCTCCTGCTTGGCCGTGATGACAGAGTTGATGGCAGCCTGCAACTCTGCGTCTGGACGGAGGGAGACAAAGCTGATGGAGTGGACCTGGAAGCCGAGGGGATCTAGGTCAGACTGAATCTCCTTGAGGACGGTATCGAGGAACAAGCTTTTCTGCTCTCCGTAAATTTCGATTGCTTTCATAGTGGAGCCGACTCGGTTGAAGGAGTCCTGCACCATACGTCGAACGTACACATCCGCAATCATTTCAGGGGACTGGCGAAACTCAGAAAAGATTTGCTCGGCCTTGTCGGGGGCGAAGCTGTAGGAGATAGCCACGTCTGCCGTGAAGCTAGCGCCCTCAGATGAGTTGAGGGTAATCTGCTCATTCTGGTCAGGGTTGTCGCTGCGCTCCCAAACCAGGTTTTGGCGGTAGGTGGGGAAGTTGTAGATGTCCTCGGTCACCGGGTTGACACCGTAGCGCCCCACCTCAAGGGTTTCCATCTGACCACGCTTGCCGCCTGCCTGGTAGACCTTTACACCAACATTGCCGGGAGGGACGGTAGCGCAGCCGCCGAGAAGAGTAGCAGAAAGAACGATCGAGATTCCAAGGGTCTTGGTCTTCATTTGATTTGCGCCAAAGCGTAAAGGACAGAGAGTGTGCCTGCCAGACCCAGGATTACTGAGGCTGGCAGGGCAAAAGGAAAGGCAGCATTGAAAGCTTCTTTTGCCAGCAGAAACAAGATGACTCCGCTCGCTAGCGGGAAAAATACGTTGAGCGTCTTCCGGATCATGGCTAAATAGGGTTCTGGATTTGTAGGATGGTCAGCCTTGCAAGCCTGTCCTTGAGGGGTAGATGGTCCAAGTATTCCCTGAAGTGTTCGATCGCTTCATTTCACTGATGACTCCACGTGCGATCGCGACCCTGATTCCGTTGTGCCCGTTGGTTGAGTAGCTAGGGCACTATGCGTCAACCCTAGCTGAAGTAGATAAGTGGATTGTGATTCCACCGTTCAACAGTTCACAACGCTTTGCCCAGTACACTTGGGCAGTGCTCAAAAAAGCGTTCTCAGAAGTATTCTCAAAATCGCGCTAACCCACTCTGAATCGCGTTACAGCAGGTTCAATTGCTGTACCTTGGGCTGGTCCACTTCATCGGGTATCGCTGGCCTCAGCTCTGCCAAATGGCCTTTCCAATCAGCCTCAGCATCGACGTAACCATATTTTTAGCCCCCCTTGGACACCATTCCAGTGCGGCCATCGGGCAAGACAACGCGATCGCCATAGTCAAAGCCGTGGGGGTTGAATTGGTGCAATTCATACTCTGCTGAGTTTTTGGAAATATGCTGACTTTGGGATCAATACATTTATTTTTCTGATGCTCGGCATTGAGATTAATCTAGTCTTAATCGCTCACTTATAGCAAAGGGCATGCTAATTGCTAGTTAAAATTGATTGCAAACCGTATCGTGGTATACTAAAAAATGTTTACCTGAATTAAGAGCTAAGCCTGTTAGGAAAATGAATGCTGACGTTCATCGACACTTAAAATCTGCTAAAAAAGCAGTTGCAAATTCAAACTTTGATCACTTTGCCGCTCGGCACTGGGAAAGAACAGTCAAGCAGAAGTTGCTGTAATCGCTTCGCTGTAGTAGCACTGTGCGACTTGAACCCCACCAAGTTTTGCTATAAATTGCTAGCCGCTTTAGATCCTAGTTGAAAGACAAGGGTGGTCACTTCAGTTTATCAACCTGAAGATGATTGTCATACAGTTTTTTTTGGGAATCTATTTAGGTTGGATTCGTAATCCATTCATTGGATTCGGAAAGTTGCATGGGTATTCCATGCAACTTCAATTTCATGCGCTCAATATTCTTCTTTTTGCCCCTGCGTTAACTCTTTTTTCACTGAGTTAATACCACTTATATCACAGCCAATTTGCTTTGCACGATGTGAAGACTCAGCAAGAGAGCCTTTCAGAATGTGCTTACTAGTTTGAGATATCTATCAACAGTTGGCTTTTACTCCTCTCTTTCACATGCCTCAAAAAATTTTCGTCATTGATTAGTTTGTCATGGTGCTTACTCCGCTTATAACCTCACTTGCGATCGCCTGTTTTGCCCTGTATCTCAGGAAAATGGCACAGGAAGAGATGGTCAGGATATTTGCCGCAATTGTATCGCTTCTAAGTTTGCTCGCAAGTCTTACTCTAGCTCCCTGGTTTATTCAAGCGTTACTTCTGATTGTTATCTTGATGTCTTGGCGTAATTCAGTTGTTCGCTAAATCTATTGTTGTTTTCAATTGTCTAATAATTCTTCTTCAGTTACTGCAGGAAAATTCAAGTGAAAAAGGAAAAGTTTCAAGAGGGTAGGATCAATGATTGTCCCTCATATTGCCTCTCAAACCGTTAGGTGAAACGAGTTGGGCTAGGCCAACTTTCGCTTGACGGATTACCCCAGTATCGAGCATCTATGGGAGATTATCTTCTGTGCTTACTTGATGATTAGTTTCCATACAAAGCACTTCTGTCAGCATGCCCCAATATGGCTGGGGGCTCGGCTTTTTTGCCTCACCCTGGATCTTCTCAATGAACGGCTTCAGAAGCTTTTCCATGCGCTGATTGTCGATATAGCGGCTGATGGCATCGTTGTCGCCCCGCTCAGTGCTGGCCCCTCTTTGCCCGCGATAGGTACCATCGGCAGCGATCGCCTTGCAGTAGCCGCTGCTCAGCGACCCAATTTACGGATTGATAAGGGCTATGAGGTTCAGCCCATGAGCCAGCAAAGCGCCTTATTCTGAGTAGAGTTATTGCCAGAAGGCCGCAAACTATGTCTATCGCTACAGCTGAGAACGGCTGGGTCAATACTGTTGATGGTCAAACTCCAGAGGTAATCATCAGGGCACGAAAAATCCTTGAGGGTACTATCTACGGCACCCCCTCCACCAGTTCCCCCGATGGCTTGCCCTGGGTCTCCCCACTCTTCTTCACCTACGATTCTGACTGGAACCTGTACTGGTCTTCAGCAATGGTGGCCCAGCACTCTCAAAACCTCTATGCCAACCAGGGTCGGGCTGCGATCGCCATTTACAGTACAGATCGGGAAGAGGGCAAAGGCCAAGGGCTTTATCTCTCTGGCACTGCGGCTGAAGTAGAAACAGAGGATATGGATCGGGTGATTCCCCTTCTGCTAAAGCGGGCAGCTAAGGGCCAGCAGCGATCGCCTGCTGATTACCTCGCCCCATCCCCTCGACGGCTCTATCGGTTCCAGCCCCAAACAGTTTGGATCACTGGAGAGCGTATAGCCTTCAGTGAGACCGTTTTGATAGACACGAAGATTCAGCTCAATCTAGCCAGCCTAGTCACTAGGTTTTAGCTTCCTATCAAATCATCTACTCACAGCGTTTCTATTTAGGAAAGGTTCAACTATGGCCAGCTCGTTTCAAAACTATCCTGGCCACTGCCATAGACCAAATCTCCAAACTGCTGCCAATGCACAATTTCGTGTTCGGACATGGGCGGAGATGTGAGGGCAGCAAGATTATCTTCCAATAACTGGAGGGTTTTGGGAGCCGTTAGCACTAACCGAATAGCGGGTTGGTACAATCCAAAGCGATAACAATCAGAAGCTGTTGGCGGGGCAGTAAGCCAATCTGTAGGTTTTTGCAGGAGCGTTCCCCAACGAGTGCTTGTAAAAGCGACGACCGGGATTTTAGCGGCCTCTGCCATGGGAAACACGGTTTCTTCAGCCTTACGGTGAGCCATGTTGTAGCGATGCATTAGAACATCACAGAGAGATTCTTGGATAAGCTGCTGGGCGATCGCTCGATTATGGGTTGTGATGCCCACATACCGAATTACCCCATCAGATTTCCAACGATAGAGCTGATCCGCCAGGGCCCTTACCTGCTGCCAATCATCGGTAGGGGAGACATATTCGGCAAAGAGCACGTCTATTGTGTCGATGTCGAGGGTCTGCTGTACCTGCTCAATGTACTTTCGCCAATGGCCAATCTCTCGCTTCTCGCTCCCTGTAGCCACAATGACGGACTCTCTATGCTGCCGTAATAGCTGCTTCAAATCATTAACAATGGGGCTATCTCCAATGCCATAGGAAAAGAAGTAATTGACGCCAGCTTGCCAAGCCAGATCAACACAGCCCGCCTCCATAGTCTGCTGTACTGCTAGTCCAAGCATGCTGGCGGGGTTGCCCTGAATTGTTTGAATGTCCATAGCGGTTTTGTCTCCACAGACTCAAGAAAGGCAGGAAACCACTACCTCGACGTTAAATTAAATCCTTGACCCCTAAAACGCTACGCATTTTTATCTTCTTCAATGAAGGGTACAGCGATTGCATCAGCATCTACCAGCATCAGTCGATGGGCTTTGCCCTCAACCTTTTGCTTGAGCTTGTCCATTGTCGCCTCTGAAATATCACCCGGGCGTAGGCATAGTCAAGCTTGACCATAAGCAGAGCGATCTGCCCGGTGCCAATACCAGACTCAAGAAAGGTGGTGTCGGGGGTAGCCTGCCCCAGCCTTAAAATCTCAACCGTAAGCCGTTCAGACACCTCTGGAGCCAGGGTGCGGGTATTGTCGTAGAAATCAGCGGCTCGGTTGAAGGAAATGGCCATCAATTCTTCCTGGGGCAGTTCTAGCTCTTAAGCTACCAGCCGCAGGCGATCCACTTGGCTAACCATCATCAATTTAATGCCGATGCTAATTCAACTCCTGCCCATGATCCTGGTGGCTTGCTTGGGGTTTGGGCTGAGGCGAGCTGGGGTGCTGCACTCTGGCGATGCCAAGACCATTGGCAAGCTGCTGACTACGCTGGTGCTTCCAGCAGTAATTCTGCGGGCGCTGGCCACCGTCACCTTTGCCCCAGAACTTATCTACCTGCCCCTGTCTGCTTTAGTAGTCGTGGCGGGCCTAACAGCGATCGCCTTCTCCGGAGTTTGGTGGTTCAAGTGGGACAAACCAAAGGCTGGGGCTCTGATGACCACCTTTCCCACCTTTGAGGGCGGTGCGGTGGGGTATCCCATTATGCTGCTCACCTTTGGCGATCTGGGTCTCAGTCGAATTGTGTTGTTTGACCTAGCCCAGGCCATCTATCTGTTCACGGTGGTCTACTGCCTCTCCGCTTGGTTTGGCCGAGCTGAGGTCACAGGCCGGGCGGTAGCTCTGAAGCTGGCCCAAACGCCTTTCTTCTGGGCCATTGTGCTGGGTCTACTACTCAACGCTCTGGGCTGGATGAATGAGGTGCTGCTGGGCCTGCTGAACATTGCCGAGGGGAGCTTTTTGCTGCTGGTGCTCCTGCTACTGGGAATGGAGTTTCAGGTTCAACTTGCCTCTGTAGGGCGTTATGCCCTCCTGGTACTAGCCAAGATTGGCTGCGGGTTAAGCTTGGGCTGGGCAGCTACCCAAGCCTTTGGTCTTCAGGGTGTGGAGCAGGCCGCTGTCCTCGCCGGAGCAGCCCTACCCCCTAGCCTGCTAACCCTACTCTTCGCCCAAGAGAACGATCTCGACACTCGCTTTGTTATTAGCTTTATCTCCGCTGCGGTACCTCTTTACCTGGCGATAGTGACTCCCCTTCTAGTCCATTTATCGCTGTTACCCTAGCTAGGCTAGGTATCCTGGCACGGCCAACAATAGAAGAGCAATGGTGCAAGAGGCGATCGCCCTAATATGCCGTGAGCTTTAGTTGCCCTCACCATTGCAGTTGCACATTTTAGAATATAAGCAAATCTGAAAAATAGGCCATTTTCTCAATCACCCCAAAGCTAAAGATATATCTTTAGCCAAATTGGGGGCAGAGACAGTTTTAGTTCAAAATTGGATCGTTTAAAACAGTTGAACGCCAAACCTTTTGACTTAAGAGCGTTTTAGACATTGACACTTCAGTCTCGAAAACTATTTTGGGAAAACCCAACGGGGGTTCGAATCCCTCCCTCTCCGTTTTGTCATTGTGCATTGCCTGCAGGCTTGCCTATTCGGACTGGTGCCAGTAGTTCAATCTGGAGTTACGAGCACCAGTCCAAAACAAGCAGCGTTTTGCGCCTAATAGAGCCCAAAACAAGCAAGCAGGAGATTCAGGATTGAGCTTGACCTAAGCCGCCTGGGCTTGGGCTGGGTGCTTGCCCTCACAAAATTCCTCCACAATTTTGCTGTTGAAGGCGGGCAAATCGTGAGGGTTGCGGCTGGTGACTAGCCCCTGATCGACGACCACCTCTTGATCAACCCAGGTGGCACCGGCATTGCTGAGGTCGGTCTTTAGAGAAGGCCAGGAGGTGACGGTGCGACCCTTGACCACATCGGCTTCAATCAGCGTCCAAGGCCCGTGACAAATTGCCGCTACGGGTTTGCTATCGGCAAAGAACGCTTTGATAAACTGAACCGCCTGCTCGTTAGTTCTCAGCTGGTCGGGATTTAGCACCCCACCGGGCAACACGAGAGCGTCGTAATCGCTGGCCTGAACCTGATCAAGGGTGCGATCGACCGGCACTGGGTCGCCTTTGTCATGGTGGTTCCATCCTTGAATGGAGTCGCCCTCAGGGGCGATCACATGCACTTGGGCACCGGCTTGTTCTAGGGCCTGTTTGGGCTCGGTTAGCTCAACTTGCTCAAATCCATCGGTGGCTAAAATTGCCACTTTGCGGTTTTTAAGTTTTTGGGCCATGCTAAGTCTCCTGCGGGTTAAGGTTTTGCTTGTCGGTTCTAGATTTCCACCGCTCTCAGCCGAATTCTGCCCTTGAAATTAAGGCAGCACATCCTCAGTCGTGCTAAGCACAACCAGCATCCATTCACTCAATTTGACGGGCTGTGCTAGCCGTTGCGGATGCGTTGGTTACACCGCCTGCTAACTGGTCGGGGCCACAGGCTGAAGCTTGCAGATTTGTTGCCAAGAGCTGTCTTCAGCTTAGGTATCTGAACCGAGGGCAACGTCTAGCCGCGGGTGGAGTTAGTCCGTTCACGGCAGCGGTTTAGCCACACCTAGAGCGGTAGGGCCAAACCGCCGTCGCTAAACCTACCTCAGGGCAGACGAATGGGTCTACTACTGCAGTTGCCAACGAAAAGCAGGGATTAAAAACGTCTTTACTGGATTGAGAACTGTGATGGAAGATTGAGAACCCACAAGTCCCTTTTGAATACTTAAACTGAAGCTAATCAGCGCTAATTTGGACCACAGCTTTTTGGCAAAGCAGCGATTAGCTATGTCTTTCGGTTGATAGAGCCAGCTACATTTTCTAAAAATCGGCTGACATAGTTTGTCCAATAGAGCGATCGCGCGCTGTGTTGAAACAGCCTAAAACAGCGAGATTCTCCCCAGCGATCTTCAGCAGAGACTATTTAAGATGGAGCGAGTTCCATGAAAAATACCGCTATTGAGACCAAGCCTCACCGGGTTGTGATTGTTGGAGGAGGGTTTGGCGGGCTTTATGCCGCTAAAGCCTTGGGAAAGTCTCAACACGTTGAAGTCACGTTAATTGACAAACGAAATTTTCACCTGTTTCAACCGCTGCTCTATCAAGTTGCCACTGGTAAGCTGTCGCCCGGGGATATTTCATCCCCCTTGCGAACTATTTTGAGTGCTTACCGCCATGTCAGAGTGCTGATGGATGCGGTGATTGATGTTGACCCCCAGCAGCAGCAGGTGACACTAAACCATACAACTCTGCCCTACGACACGCTGATTGTGGCCACGGGCGTTAGCCACCACTACTTCGGCCATGACCAATGGGAGGACGCCGCACCGGGGCTTAAGACCCTTGAAGATGCCTTAGAAATGCGGAAACGAATTTTTGGGGCGTTTGAAGCGGCTGAAAAAGAGTCAGATCCAGAGCGGCGGCGGGCCTGGCTGACATTTGTAGTGGTAGGTGGTGGGCCAACCGGTGTGGAACTGGCTGGGGCCTTAGCCGAACTGGCTTTTCACACGCTTAAGGACGAATTTCACCACATTGACACCACCGAAGCCCGCATTTTGCTGCTGGAAGGGCTCGATCGCGTACTGCCGCCCTACCCCGCTGACCTGTCGGCCAAAGCCGCCGCATCGCTGAAGGATCTAGGCGTGACAGTGCGCACCCAGTCACTAGTAACCGACATCGAGGACGATATAGTGACGGTACGTCAGGGCGAGCAGACAGAGCAGGTGCGGGCCAAAACCATTCTCTGGGCCGCTGGAGTAAGGGCTTCTGGACTGGGCAAGGTGCTGGCTGCTCGGGCCGGGGCCCAGCTCGATCGCTCAGGTCGAGTGATTGTGAATCCTGATCTAAGCCTGCCCGAGCAGCCGAACATTTTTGTGGTGGGAGATTTAGCGCACTTTGCCCACCAAGGCGAGCAGCCCCTGCCCGGCGTCGCACCCGTGGCAATGCAGCAAGGGGCCTACATCGCCAAGCTGATTCAGCAGCGGCTTCAAGGGAAAGAGATGCCTCCCTTCCACTACGACGACGTGGGCAGCCTGGCGGTGATCGGCCATCACGCGGCGGTGGTGAATATGGGACGGTTCAAGCTGTGGGGCTTCCCCGCCTGGCTGATCTGGATTTTTGTGCACATCTATTACCTAATTGAGTTTGACAACAAGCTGGTGGTGATGATCCAGTGGTTGTGGAGCTATTTCACTCGCAAGGGCGGGTCACGGCTGATCACATGGGAAGAGAGCCGTCTGGATGAGCCGATGGTTGTGGATCAAGAGCCCCAGCGGGTTGAGCGGCATGATGCGCCAGAGCGCAGCTCAGGGGAATTCAAGGCACCGGTCATTGCAGAATCGTAGACAGGGGAGGCTGAATTGGCAGACGTAGTCATTGGTTTAGACTTGGGAACCGGCGGGGTGCGGGCGATCGCCGTCAATCTGCAAGGCCAAGTGGTTGCCCAAACAACCCAGAGTTATCCTCTGCTGACGCCACACCCCGGCTGGACGGAGCAGCAGCCTGCCGACTGGGTCGAGGCTAGTTTGACGGCTCTAAGTGAGGTAGCCGGACAGATTGAGGGGCAGCGAGCGATCGCCCTAGGGCTGTCAGGGCAAATGCACGGCATGGTACCGCTCGATGGGGCGGGCAAGGTGATTCGCCCAGCAATTCTCTGGAATGACCAGCGCACGGGGGCTGCCGTGGCGGAGATTGAGGCAGCGGTGTCCCGCTCAGACCTGATTCAGCGGACGGGCAATCCAGCGATTACCGGGTTTCAGCTGCCGAAACTGGTGTGGCTACGTAAGGAGGAACCCCAGGCCTACGAGCAGGTGCGACAAATTCTGCTGCCTAAGGACTACCTCGGCTATATGCTAACTGGCGAAGCGGTGACGGAACCCTCTGATGCCTCTGGCATTGGCTGTCTAAACCTGGCCAGCCGGCAGTGGGATCAGGACATCCTTACTGCTCTCGATATTAGCCCCGACCTGTTCCCTACCGTGGTCGAATCAACCGCGATCGCTGGACGGCTAAAGCAGGAACTGGCTGAGCGGACAGGACTCCCGGCAGGACTGCCCGTGGTAGCGGGGGGCGGTGACAATGCCGCAGCGGCCATTGGTTTAGGAATTTCAGACCGCAACCTGAAGCGGGGCAGCCTCAGCATCGGCACGTCGGGGGTGATTTTTGCCCCCTGCGATGTTCCCACCCCCGACCCCCAAGGGCGGGTGCACCTGTTTTGCCATGCCGATGGCGGCTACCACCTGCTAGGGGTAACGCTAGCGGCGGGGGGGGCCCTGCGCTGGTACCGCGACACCTTTGCTCCCGACATCGCCTTTGCCGACCTGATGGCTCTGGCCGAAAAATCTGAACCGGGGGCGCGGGGCGTGCTGTTTTTGCCTCACCTGGCGGGCGAGCGCAGCCCCTACCTCGACCCCGACACGCGGGGGGCTTGGGTGAATTTGTCGCTGGCCCACACCCAGGGCGACCTGATTCGAGCAGTGCTGGAGGGGGTGGCCTTTAGCTTGCGGGCAGCCCTAGAGGTAATTCAGGAAATTTCTCCGGTGAATCAGCTACTGGCAACGGGGGGTGGGGTGCGATCGCCCCTCTGGTTCCACCTACTAGCGGATGTACTGCACACCGAACTGGTCGCGCCTAAAGCCGAGGAGGGAGCGGCCTATGGAGCGGCGATTTTGGCGATGGTGGGGGTAGGGGCCTATCCGTCACTGGCGGAGGCGTTTGACATGCTGCCTGAGGCGATCGAGGCGGTGCAGCCCCAAAAGCACGCAGCCTATGAGGCGGCATTTGAACGATACACCCCACTTTACGAGTCGCTCAAAGTGGTGAGGTAGGGATGATGACAACGCTGTAATGCAAGTTTAGGGTAAACCGTCATTTTGGTTTGGCCCAATGGAAGCTGTCGATGTACCAATGCCCCTAACCTAATGCCAAGACAATATGTATCCAGAACGGATGGCCTCAGCCTCAAGCGTCGCGATGCCCTAGGCTTCATCGGTGGCACCTTGATGGTTTCGCTATTCGGCTGCTTCCGCAAGCCCTCGGCCTCGGCTGAACTGAGCAGTACCGTAGCCCAAACCCCGACCGAGGCAGCGGCAGCGCAGCCTGCCTGCACCGTACGCCCTCAGCAGACCGAAGGCCCCTATTTTGTTGATGAAGCGCTAAATCGCTCTGATATTCGCTCTGACCCGACGACTGGCACCGTGAAACCGGGTGTTCCCCTAACGCTGCAATTTCGCGTTTCCCAAGTAGGTGCTAATGCCTGTGTGCCGCTGGCAGGCGCAATGGTAGACGTCTGGCACTGCGATGCCACGGGAGCCTATTCAGATGTAGCCGATCGCAGAGCCAACACCCTAGGCCAAAAGTTTTTGCGCGGGTCCCAAGTCACCAACGCTGACGGCACGGTTGAGTTCACCACCATTTACCCAGGTTGGTATCCGGGCCGGGCTGTACATATTCACTTCAAAATTCGCAGCAATACTGCCGCAAATCAGGGCTATGAATTTACCTCACAGCTTTATTTTGACGATGCTTTGAGCGATCGCATCTACGCCCAGGCCCCCTATAACGCTAGAGGCCAGCGCACTACCAGTAATCAGAATGACGGTATCTTTCGCAGCGGTGGCGATCAGCTCATGCTCTCCCTCACCCAAGCTGGGGAGGGCTACACCGGACATTTTGAGATTGGGCTGGAGCTAACCTGATCGGCAGTCCAGCTCCTTTTAATGACCTCTAAGTTGTAGGGGCATAGCATGCTATGCCCCTACGGAGATGCGGGTTTTGAAGCGGAATTTCAGATTTTTTAGCTAGAGGCAGCGGCCTGTTGGTGTAAAAAGGCATCGACCTCCTGGGGAGTGGGCTGGGCGGCAATCGCCCCCGGTTTCAACGTCGTCAGTGCCCCTACCGCGCTGGCGTAGCGCAAAACCGCTTTAATCTCAGCTGGGTCTTGCCAAACATTCCATCCCCGCTGGCAAAGCTGATGAAGAATTCCGGCCAGGAAGGCATCCCCCGCCCCGGTGGTATCTTTGCTGCTGACATCAAAGGCCGGGAGTGAGACGCTGTGCTGTTTCGTGGCGCAGGTGCTGCCGTTGCCCCCGTCGGTGAGCAGCACGGCCTCACACTGGGGGAACTGCTGGCAGATCTCAGCAGCGGAATCCGTATCCAACAGCCATTGAGCTTCTTCCTTAGAGAGCTTGAGCAGATCGGCGATCTGCAAAAATTCCCGAATTTTGGGTGGTGCGAGTTCTACCTCAGGCCAAAACACTGGCCGCCAGTTTAGATCGATCACAATTTTGGCCCCGGCCTGCTGGGCCTTATCCCGCGCTCGCTCCATGGCGCTGGCGGTGGTGGGGTAAGCCAAGCCCAGCGTCCCCATCACTTTATACTTTACCCCGCTAAAATCGACGGTATCTATCCAGTCGGGGGTAAGGTAGGCATCGGCAAAGGCAGCGGGGTCGGGGGCGCTAAAGCCGATAAACTGGCGATCGCCCGTTTCATCCCGCTGCACCAGCACCGTGCGGGTAGGCATATCGGCCACCCGCTGAATCTGGCATGCCACCCCCTGCTCCTGCAAGACCTCAATTAGCCAATCGCCCAGGTCATCCTCGCCCAGAGCGCTGACTAGGCGGGTGGGGGTGCCGAGTTTAGCGATCGCAGCGGCCACATTGGCGGGCGCTCCACCGGGATAATCGGTGCCCTGGCTTGAAGCTGCCCCAGGCGTTTCACCTACCTCAAACAGGCGATCGACTAAGCATTCTCCCAGACAAATTACGGGCTCAGTCATAGTTTTCTCCTAAATCGCTCTAAACCCATCTATCCGAGCTAGCCGATCTCGGGTCGATAGCAGTTATCCCTTAATCAAAATCGCTGTGGCGGCGGCTTCATCGGTAATCAACCCACTGATCAGCCGACCCTGTAGGGCCGCGAGAATGGCCTCGGCTTTGCGAAGCCCCCCAGCAACGCCGATGATCAGACGCCGGGCTGGTTGCTCTAGGGGCACACCCGCAACTCGGCTGTTGGTACCTGCTTGCAGCAACTTTCCCTGGGAGTTGAACGCCCAACCCGCAATTTCGCCTACAGCTCCTAGCTCAATTAACTCGGTCAGTTCGGCATCGTTGATAAAGCCGTCCTCGTGCAGGGGCGCGTTCCAGGCGATGTGGCTAACGCCAACAAAGGTGACCTTAGCCTGTTCCGCTAAAGCTTTAACCGCCAAAAACGATCGCTGGGTCTGCAACAGGTCGCGCTCCTCCACGCTGGTGGCCACCGCTGGAGTGGGCACCGGATAGGTCTGCGACCCCACCCGATCAGACAAATGCATGACCACCTCATGGCGACCGGCCAGACCGCAGTGCGACATATTGCCCACAATCGAGACAATCTTGTGCTGAGGCTGATCCATTGAGGGAATTTGATCCACCATGGCCCGCAGGGTGCGCCCCGAGCTAAAGGCCAGAATGGAAGGGGTTCTGGCAACTAAATAGGTCTCCAGGTAAGTCGCCGCGCAAACGCCCAAGCCGTTGTAGAGGTCGCCACCGACGGCGGGGTCGGGCACGACTTCACACATCGATAGAGCGAACCGATCCCGCAGGGCCTCGGCCAGGGCGATGCAGTGGCTGAGGGGATGGTCGAGGCGAAATTTGATCAGCTTTTCGCTGACGGCCAAGGCCACCAAGCGCTGGGCTGCCTGCCGCGACACGTTGAGTTTAGCGGCAATTTCCTCCTGGGTATTACCGGCAATGTAGTAGAGCCAGGCGGCGTGGGCCGCTAAGTCAAGCCTACGATGGCCCTGCTGGGCCGGTCTCCGACCATCGCGTTTCTCCGCATACATGTCTCCCATCTGGTCACCTCATCCACCACTGCCTAAAGAAGGATTTTATTTGATTAAAGATCTACCCAAAGAATGATTGAGCATATCGTCCGCTAGAGAATATTTGCTCAATTCTATTGTCCTCCCGTAATATCCAAATTGAAGCCAGTAATATAGCTAGCCTCATCACTCATTAAAAAAGCAACTCCGTTGGCAACTTCTTCCAACCGACCCAACCGGCGCAGCGGCACCAAGTTGATCATCTGCTGCTCGACCACTTTGGGGTCGGCGTCAAAATACTGCGATCCTACCCCCGCCTGTAGTTCAGTCTGCCGAGTCCACATGAAGCCGGGACCAACCAGCGACGGTGACAGAGCGTTAACGCGAATACCATAAGGGGCTAGGTCTTTGGCAGCGGTCTGGGTCATGCCAACCACCGCAAACTTTGAGGCGGCGTAGGCCAGCATGTTGGGCGGCCCATCTACCCCGGCGTGGCTAGCCATGTTGACGATTGCCCCGCCCGCCTTCCGCAAATGCTGGGCAGCGGCCTTGAGAATGTGAAACACACCGACCACGTTGATGTCGATCACCTTCTGAAAATCTTGCTCAGGATACTCGTCGGTTTTGGCAAACGCACCCTGGTAGCCGGCATTGTTAAACACATAGTCGAGCTGACCCACCTGCTCAACGGCGATCGCAATCATGTCGGCCACCTCCTGGGCATCGGTGACATCGCAGCGAACGGTGTACACAGGATTGCCATAGTCTTTTAGCCCCTGGGCGACCTCGGCCAGCCTCATCTCGTTAATATCTAGCAACACAATTGTTGCTCCGTTGGCGGCAAATCGGTGAGCGGTAGCTTTGCCAATTTCCCCCGCCCCACCAGTAATCAGAATGGTTTTGCCCTGGAAATCGTAGGTTGCCGTCGCGCTCATACAGGTGGCCTCAAGATTAGAACTGCAATCAAGAATTGTTGCGAATACTACTGAACGCCTCGCCCCTGGGAAGCGACATCAGTATGATTCCATTATTGGGCTTTTGCCCATGACTAGAGCATAAGTTCAATTTAGTTTATTTTTTTAGCAATTCGAGGAGCCGTGCGATGCGCTTATTTCGCCGAGCCCGAATGCTGGCAGCATTCCTCATTGGCCTGCTGCTGGTGCAGCTGGTCAATGCCTGTTCAGCAGGCCCCCAGGCCGGGGACCGCACTCGTCTAACCATCGCCACCGTCAACAACGGCGACATGGTGGTGATGCAAGACCTGTCGAGCCATTTCGAAGCCGACAACCCCGATATCGAGCTGCGCTGGGTGGTGCTAGAGGAAAACATTCTGCGCCAGCGCACCACCACCGATGTGGCCAGCCAGGGCGGTCAGTTCGATGTATTGACGATTGGGTCCTACGAAACGCCAATCTGGGCCAGGCGGGGCTGGCTGCGATCGCTCGACGGGCTGCCCGCCGAGTACGACGTTGACGACCTGATCGACCCGATTCGCACCGGGCTTTCCTACGAAGACAACCTCTATGCGGTGCCCTTCTACGGCGAAAGCTCGATGCTTTACTACCGCACCGACCTGTTTGACAAGGCGGGCATTACGGTGCCCCCCAACCCCACCTATGCCCAGGTGGGCGAGTGGGCCAGCCAGGTGCACGACCCAACCAACGGCGTCTACGGCATTTGCCTGCGGGGCAAGCCGGGCTGGGGCGAGAATATGGCCTTTCTCACCACCCTGGTCAACACCTTCGGCGGCCGCTGGTTCGACATGGACTGGCAGCCCACCATCGACAGCCCCGAGTGGCAAAACGCCGTCAATTATTACGTTGATGTGATGAACCAGTACGGGCCGCCCGGAGCCAGTTCCAACGGCTTCAACGAAAACTTGGCCCTGTTCTCCACCGGCAAGTGCGGCATGTGGATCGATGCCACCGTCGCTGCCGGGCTGCTCTCGAACCCTGAGCAGTCGCAGGTGGCCGATCGCCTCGGCTTTGCCCGCGCCCCAGTCGAGTCTTACCCCAACGGCTCTAACTGGCTGTGGTCTTGGGCGCTAGCGATTCCGGCCACATCCCAGTCGCCCGAGGCCGCCGAGCGCTTCGTCGCCTGGGCCACCTCCAAGGAGTACGTCCAGCTGGTTGCGGATGAGTACGGCTGGGTCTCAGTTCCACCGGGCACCCGCACCTCCACCTACGAAAACCCTGACTACCAAGCCGCCGCTCCCTTCGCCGCCACCGTGCTGACCTCCATCCAGTCAGCCGATATCACCAACCCTTCCCCACTGCCGACCCCCTACAAGGGCGTGCAGTACGTGGATATTCCTGAATTTCAGGCGATCGGCACCCAGGTCGGCCAACGCATGGCCTCCGCCCTGACCAACCAGGTCTCGGTCGATCAGGCGATCGCGCAGTCGCAGACCGTCGCCGAGCGGTTTATGCGACACACGGGTTATATCGAGTAGGCGAGTGGGCAGGTGGATGGGTAGGCGGGTGGATAGGTAGATGGGTAGATGGGTAGGCGGGTAGACGGGTGGATGGGTTTTCCATGTACCTGACACCTAAACCCCAAAATCTGACACCTGATACCCAACACCAACACCAACACCCCCCACTCATCCACCCTTTCACTCTCCCACCCGCCTACCCTCCCACTCATCCACCCCCTACTCATCCACCCCCTTCCCCCCATGACCTCATCTATCGCAACCCCTACCCACTCGCCGCCGCCCGCGCGGGCGCGATCGCACCGCTCAATTCCCGCCCGGCTGCTGGTCGCACCGTCGGTGATTCTGCTGGTGCTCTGGATGGTGGTGCCGCTGGCGATGGCCATCTGGTTTGCCTTCCAGCGCTACAACCTGCTGATTCCTGACGAGCGCGAGTTTGTTGGCTTTGCCAACTTTGCCTACATTCTCACCGACCCCACCCTGTGGATTTCGATCGGCATCACGATGGTGCTGGTGGTGTCGGTGCTGGCGATTACCATTGGCCTCGGCACCGTGCTGGCGGTGCTGTTTAACCAGGAGTTTCCCGGTCGCGGCGTGGCGCGGGTGCTGGCGATTTCACCATTTTTTGTCATGCCCACGGTCAGCGCCCTGATCTGGAAAAACATGCTGATGCACCCGGTGAACGGGCTGTTTGCCCAGATCACGCGGGGGCTCGGCCTGGGGGCGATCGACTGGTTTGCCGACTTCCCGCTGCTGGCGATCATCATCATCGTGGCCTGGCAGTGGCTGCCCTTTTCCCTGCTGATTTTGCTGACGGCAATTCAGTCTCTCGACACCGATCAGATGGAAGCGGCTCGCATGGATGGCGCTAGCGCAATGCAGCTATTCCGCTTTGTGGTGCTGCCCCACCTCAATCGAGCGATCGCCGTGGTCGCCATGATCGAGACGATTTTCTTCCTCACCATCTTTGCCGAAATTTTCGTTACCACCGGGGGCGGTCCTGGCTTGGCCACCACCAACCTGGCCTACTACATCTACCTCAAAGCGCTGCTGGAATTCGACGTCGGTGGAGCCTCGGCGGGCGGTTTGATTGCCGTCGTGCTGGCCAACATCGTGGCGATTTTCTTAATGCGCAGTGTTGCTCGTAATTTGGACTCTTGATATGGCAACTAAGCAATCTCACCGCTGGTGGATTCCCCTGCTGGGCTGGCTAGTGGCCTGCCTGCTGTTCTTCCCGATTTTCTGGATGTTTATCACCAGCTTTAAGACCGAGGTGGCGGCGGTCGCCACGCCGCCCCAGCTGTTCTTTCGGCCCACCCTGGAGAACTACGTGGCGGTGCAGACCCGCGCCTCTTACTTCACCTTCGCCTGGAACAGCGTGGTGATCTCCCTAGGGGCGACGATTCTGTCGCTGCTGCTGGCGATTCCGGCGGCCTACGCCATGTCGTTTTTCCCCACTAAGCGTACCAAGGGCACGCTGCTGTGGATGCTCTCGACCAAAATGCTGCCCGCCGTGGGCGTGCTGGTGCCGATCTACATTTTGGCACGGGAGACGGGGCTGCTGGATACCCGCATCGGCCTGATCATTATTTACACCTTAATTAACCTGCCAATTGTGGTGTGGATGATCTACAGCTTCTTCAAGGAAGTACCGAAGGAAATTCTCGAGGCCGATCGCATGGATGGCGCATCCACCTATCAGGAACTGGTGCATGTGTTGCTGCCCCTAGCCCTACCAGGAATCTTCTCCACCGCCCTGCTCTCGATTATTTTGTCGTGGAATGAAGCCTTCTGGAGCCTCAATTTGACCACCTTTGATGCGGCTCCATTGACGGCGTTTATTGCGTCATTTTCGAGCCCCCAGGGTTTGTTTTGGGCAAAGCTATCGGCGGCTTCTAGCATGGCGATCGCCCCCATTCTGATCTTTGGCTGGGTCAGCCAGCGGCAGCTGGTGCGAGGTCTCACCTTTGGGGCCGTCAAGTAGAAATTGTTTGAAAGCCGTAGGGTGGGCACTGCCCACCAGCCTTCATTCAAGAACATTCCACTCTACAGAAATTGTCTTTTCTCCCATCAATAAGGTGAGCCACCCATGTCAACCGTCACGTTACGAGATATCCATAAAACCTACGTCGATAACGAAGTTATCAAAGGCGTCAATCTCGACATTCATGACCAAGAATTTGTCGTCTTTGTCGGCCCCTCCGGCTGCGGCAAATCGACCCTGCTGCGCATGATTGCTGGTCTAGAAGACATCACCTCGGGCGATTTGCTGGTGGATGGCGAGCGCATGAACGATGTGCCGCCCGACCAGCGGGGGCTGGCGATGGTGTTCCAAACCTACGCCCTGTACCCCCACATGACCGTGGCCGAGAATATGGCCTTTAGCCTGCGCCTAGCCGGGGTTTCTAAGGAGCGGCGCATGGAGCGGGCACGGGATGTGGCGCGGATCTTGCAGCTGGAGCCATTGCTCGATCGCAAGCCGGGCAAGCTCTCGGGAGGGCAGCGGCAGCGGGTCGCGATCGGTCGAGCCCTAGTGCGCAACCCCAAGGTATTCCTCTTTGACGAGCCGCTGTCGAACCTGGATGCATCTTTGCGGGTGCAGATGCGTATCGAGCTGGCAGGGCTGCATGAAAGCCTGCAATCCACCATGATCTACGTCACCCACGACCAAATTGAAGCTATGACCCTGGCCGACAAGATTGTGGTGCTCCAGGGCGGCATCGTTGAGCAGGTCGGTTCGCCCCTAGAGCTGTACCACCATCCCCGCAACCTGTTTGTGGCCGGGTTCATTGGCTCGCCCAAGATGAACTTTTTGGCGGTACAGACCACCGGTGTGCAAGACTCTGGCACCACCGTGCGCCTGCCGGGCGATGCCACCATCACCATTCCGGTGCAGCCAAGAACCTTGATGGCAGGCGATCGCGCCACCCTGGGCATTCGCCCCGAGCACCTGCGGATCGATGCCAGCAACCCCACGCTGATGGGCGAAGTCTTGGTGGTCGAGCGTCTGGGCGGCGAAACCTACCTCTACGTCAAGGTCGCTGGCGGCGACACCTTTATCGTGCAGACCGACGGCAACAGCCGAGCCAAGGTGCGCGATCGCGTCCCCGTCACTATCGATGGTCACCTATGCCACCTGTTTGATGGCGAAGGCCAGGCGATTCCCAAAGCCGAGCGCCATCCCCTCAGCCTCACCCGCCATCCCGAAGTCCCGCTACAAACTGAAGCCCCGCGAGAGCAGACCTATGAACAGCCCATCCAACACCACGAAGTCCCTCGTCAAGCTGAATGAGCGATCGCTCGGCCAGCTAAGCGACCGGGTGCGCGTGCCCCGGTACGATCGCAGCGCCGTCACCCCCGGCATCGTCCACATCGGCGTCGGCGGCTTTCACCGCGCCCACCAGGCGCTCTATCTAGACAACTACCTGGAGCAAAACCCTGGCAGCGACTGGGCCATCTGCGGCGTCGGCCTGCTGGAGTTTGACCAGAAAATGCGCGATGCTCTGGAGTCCCAGGATTGTTTGTATACCCTGGTGGAGCGATCGCCAGCCGGTGACGACGCCCGCGTCATCGGCTCGATCACCCAATACCTGTTCGCCCCCGCCAACCGCGAGGCCGTGATCGAAACCCTGGCCGACCCCCAGTGCCGCATCGTCACCCTGACCATCACCGAAGGCGGCTACTACGTCGTCGAGGGCACGGGCGAGTTCGACGCTAACCATCCCACGATTCAGCACGACCTGCAAAACCCTGACCAGCCCCAGGGGGTCTACGGCTTTCTCACCGCCGCCCTGGCCCGGCGGCAGCAGCGGGGCATCGCGCCCTTTACCGTGCTCTCCTGCGACAACATTCAGGGCAACGGCGACATGGTGGGCAGAATGTTGACCACCTTTGCCGATCTGCAAACCCCCGACCTGGGCGGATGGATTAGAGAGAACGTCGCCTTCCCCAACTGCATGGTCGATCGCATTACCCCCGCCACCGCCCCCAACGACCTGCAAATGGTGGCCGACCAGTTCGACATTGACGACGCCTGGCCCGTGGTGGCCGAGCCCTTCTTGCAGTGGGTGGTCGAAGATCGCTTCAGTGCCGGACGCCCCGACTGGGAGAGCGTCGGCGTGCAGATGACCGACGACGTGCACCCCTACGAGATGATGAAGATCCGGCTGCTCAATACCAGCCACCAGCTGATTGGCTATCTCGGCTCGCTCAAGGGCTATAGCTACGTTCACGAAGCCATGGCCGACGCCCAGATTCGCCAGGCGGTCGAGCATCTGATGGATGAAGTCACCCCAACCCTGCACCCCGTCCCCGGTATCGACGTCACTCAATACAAGCAGACTCTGGTGGAACGGTTCTCGAACCCGAAAATTCGCGACCAGCTGCCCCGGCTCTGTCTCAACAGCTCGGCCAAGATTCCTAAATGGGCGCTCGGTTCCTTGCGCGACAAGCTAGAGCAGAATGGCGCGATCGACTATCTCAGTCTCACCATCGCTGCCTGGTTCCGCTACCTCAACGGCAAAGACGATCAAGGCCACGACATGCCGATCGACGACCCGATGGCGGATACGCTGACGGAACGGGCGAAGTTGGGCGGCACTGACCCCATGCCGCTGCTGAATTTGACAGAGGTGTTTGGCGACCTCTCCCAGTCGTCACGATTCGTGGAGGCGGTGACCCAGTACCTGCACCAGCTCCATGAATTAGGTACCGAAGCTACCCTGGCTAAGCTGCTCTAGGTCATTACAGCTAAATAGAGTAAAAACCTTCCGATAGGGGCATTGCAATGCAATGCCCCTACGTCGAATTTGGCCCAACCCAATGGACGTTTGCAGTACAACCGACGAATCTGGCCTAGTCTCGCTCTAACACGCCCACCTGGCGGAGCCCAGCCAAACTTTCTTGCCCGGTGCAGAATAGTACTGTCCTAATCTCGGCCACCAGCACTTCCGCCAGGGCTGCCACGGCCTCCTCTGACTCACTCGCCGCCTGCAAAAACGGCATCGCTAGCCCTGCCAAATCGGCTCCCAAGGCCAAGGTTTTTGCCACATCCAGCCCGTGGCGCAATCCTCCGGAAGCAATCAGCGGCAGGGTCGGAGCCACCCGCCGCGCTTGCACAATGCAGTCTGCCGTGGGCAAACCCCATTCCCCAAAGGTCTGCCCCAGCCGCCGCTGGTGGGTATCGATCGCCCGCTCACTTTCTACCCTAGCCCAGGATGTGCCCCCGGCTCCGGCCACATCCACGGCTGCGACCCCGGCCTCCACTAGCCGCTGCACCATGGGGGCCGAAATGCCGTTGCCGACCTCCTTGGCAATCACCGGCACCGGCAACACCGCGCAGAGCTGCTCAATCTTGCCTAGCAGACCCTTAAAGTTGGTATCGCCGCCGGTCTGCACCGCCTCCTGCAGGGGGTTAAGGTGCAAGATCAGCGCGTCAGCCGCCAGCTTATCTACCACACGGCGGCAGTGGTCGAGACCGTAACCATAGTTGAGCTGCACTGCCCCCAGATTCGCCAGCAGCAGAATGTCGGGAGCCTGCGATCGCACTGCAAACGTATCCATCACGTCAGGATTTTCGACCCCGACCCGTTGAGAGCCGACCCCCATGGCCAGCCCGTAGCGCTGGGCCACTGCCGCCAGTCGCCGGTTAATCTCGTGCGCCGCCTCGGTGCCCCCAGTCATCGACGAAATTAGCAGCGGTGCTCCCAGTCGGTGCCCCAGAAACACCGTGCTCAGGTCGATGTCTTGGTAGTCGAGTTCCGGTAGACAGCAGTGGGTAAACCGATAGCGCTCTAGCCCTGTGGTTACCTGGGCACACTGCACCGGCCCCTCTAGGCAAATGCGCAGGTGGTCGGCCTTGCGGGTCTGGGTCTCATGGGCGACAGGCAGTAGAGTCACAGGGGTTTCGCAAAATCAACGCTCCCTATCCTAGGAAAAATCGGGGCGCTTTTGGCGCGATCGCACACCAGACGTAACACCCTATCCCCTAAGCCCGCTTCAACAGCTCCACCCCATCTCGCCCGTCCGTATCCTGCAAAAACACCTTCACCGACTCATCCTTTGCCGTCGGCAGGGTTTTACCGACAAAGTCAGGGCGCACGGGCAGCTCCCGGTGGCCCCGGTCAATCAACACTGCCAAGCGAATGGCGCTGGGCCGGCCATAGTCAATCACCGCGTTGAGAGCAGCACGAATGGTGCGGCCGCTAAAGATCACATCGTCTACCAGCACGACGACGCGATCGCTGATGTCGAAGGGGATCTCGGTGCGGGCTGGGGTGCGCGTGCTGATTTTATCCAGGTCATCGCGATACAGGGTGATGTCGATCGCGCCCACCGGCAGCTCTACCCCCTCCAACCGCTGAATTTGCTGGGCCAGCAGATGGGCCAGGGGCACGCCTCGGGTATAAATGCCCAGCAGCACCAGACGGCTCAGATCGCCGCCCCGCTCCACCACTTCCGACGCCAGCCGGTTTAGCGTGCGGCGCATTTCCTCCGCCGATAAAATCTTGACCACGTTGCTGCTTGTATTCATGCCCCGGCCTCCTGGCAGCTGTAAAGCCTCACTATACCTGACCTACAGGGCAACTCATCCACGGAACTGGCCTAGGAAAAGTGCCTGAGAATAGCCCCAGAAATCTATCTGGAGCGATCGCCACCCGCCATTCCGTCCAGCCGTTTCTAGCCCCGATTCTTGATCGTCATCACCTGCACAATCTGCTGGGCTAGGGGGCTGGGAATCTCTAAAATTCGGTACAGGTCTTCTAAGAATGCTTGCTCCTGGGGCGTAACGGTGCGGTCAGACAGCACCAGATCGGTGGCAACCGCAAAAGCCGTCTCCCGTAAATCTTGGGGCAAAACAGCTTTGGCCTGATCAACCATCGCCCCCGGCCCCTCGGTCTTGAGGCGCGTCAGCAACAGATCAAACAGGTGGTGCACAGCATCTTTGGAGTAGCTGCTAAACAACGCCATGCGCGACAGCAGCATAGTCATATCCTGACCCTCCTGGTCGGCCAAATAGCCGTCGGCGGCGATCGCCACTAGCGCAATGCTGGCCAGCGCCTCTGCGGTGCCCATAGATGACTCGGTCATGGCGATTTTCCCTGGTATTCTGGGCACAGAGCCCTATGTGCCCCTATTTTTGCCCTAAAGCCGATGCGGCGCAATCCTGTTGTGAGGAGTCTTTACTTGGGAGGCGTCTTTGCCGCTGACTCCCTAATCCTCTCCGTGGCATCCGCCAAAATACGGAACTTTGTGATCAAACTCACCTTTGGCCGTGATAAATCCGCTAGGTTTTCAGGAACCTTCCAGGGATACTGAAATTGACTCAACTTTAGCCGAGTCATCTACAGGGAACACACAACCAACCGGCAAGCCCGCAAGGGACTGTCGGTTTTTTTTGCCCCTACTTACCCGACGCCTGGTGGTAAAACCGCTGCATGTCCTCAAACCAAAGCTGCCGCGACTCATCCCAGGTATAAAACATGTGGCCTCCCTGAAAATGCCGCAGGGTGAGGTTTGGCTGTAGCTCCGGGTTGAGATTCATCAAATCCCTCAGGTGCTCTGACGAGAAGTAGGGCGTCACTAGATCATAGATGCCGTGGGTAATGTAGACCTGGAGGTAGGGGTTGAGGGCCATGCCCACCCGCAGATCATCCACCGAGCCGACAAAGCCTTGGCGGTATTCACTTTCAGGCAAAAACTCCCAGGCTTTAAATACCTCAAAGCTGAGCAGGTTGTAGGTCAGAGTGGTGTTCACCCCCAACGTCGAGCGCAGGTGGCTGTTAATAGCTCCGGTAAACAGGCGATCGATGCCCTCTAGGGTGGGGTCGGTGCCCTCATGCATCAAGCGATCGGGGAAGGGGTCGATCGCGGTGACTGAGCCATCATAGAGACCTAAAATGCGCTGCTGATGGCGCAGCAGCTCGCGGGCAAATACCACAATGTCGATGCGGCCTCGGTGGCGCTGCACCACCTCCGGTGGTAGGCCAATCAGATGGGCCAGCTGACCAAAGACCCGCTGCTGGTCTTCGCCAGAGGCGGTGCTGCCCAAGGCTAGCAAAGGAATCAGCGACTTGCGGGCAAAGTCAGCGGCCTTGGCCCCGTGGGCAGCCGGGCTATCAGTAGTGTCGACCTGCCCGTGATACACCGCCGTGGCCGCCATCGAAGGAATCACCGTCGCCCAGCCGCTAAGGCTGTAGTCGTTGCCCTCCAGCAGCATAAACTCCATCACCGGCGAAATCAGAATCGCCCCGCACAGGCCAACCCCATAGTCTTGCTGAAGCTTGCGACAAAGCTTTGCCACCCGAAAGCCGCCGTAGCTCTCCCCGGCAATAAATACGGGCGACAGCCAGCGATGGTGAGCCGAGAGATAGCCCTGAATAAACTCGCCCAGGGCGTTGAGATCGCGATCGACCGTCCAGAATTTTTTGGCCTTTTCGTCGGGTTTGTCTTCCCCTTTATCGTCAGGCTTGTCGTCCGATTTCTCACCTTTAGCGTCGTCCTTGGGCAAAACCCGGCTAAAGCCCGTGCCCACGGGGTCAATGAAGACTAAGTCGGTGAAGCTCAGCCAGCTTTCGCTGTTGTCGGCCACCTCTACCGGCGGACGCGGCAGGCTACCGTCGGAGTTAAACACCACCCGGCGCGGACCTAGCGCCCCCACATGCAGATAGGCCGATGCCGCCCCTGGTCCGCCATTAAATACAAAAGTAATAGGCCGCTGAGCCGGGTCTTGGTCGGCAACGGTATAGGCCACGTGGAACAGCTCCGCCACGGGCTTGTCGTGTTCGTAGAGGGTTTGCCACTGGGCTGAAGCGGTGTAGGCCTGGTCACCCAGCATGTGCTCGGAGGTGTTGCCCTGACGTTGGGTGTGATCTGGCATGGAGATGCGGGGGTGAAGACTCTACTTGTTATAGCGCGGTCGGTCGCCTTCAGAATAGGCGCAGGCCTAGTGGAGGGGGATGCGATCGCATCCCCCTCCACTAGAGCAGACACTTGACTCGCTAGCGATTAAATTGGGTTAAGCCAAATCTGCCTTAGGAGTTGAGACCCAATGAGATGGCTCCTGCCCAACATTATCAGCGCCTTTGATAACGTCTACAGTGGCTGGATTTTGTGGAACTTGTTTTTGGCGGCGATTCCGCTGCTGCTGAGCTTTAGTTTGTTTCGCCGCCAGAGCCTGTCCAACCGATGGTTTTTGGCGGCCTGCGTACTGGTGGGGATAATTGGCGTGCTAGGGCTGGGTCCTCGCACCCCTCGTGCTGTGCAAGGACTCTACAACCTACTCCAAGACAACTCCAGTCCGTTCTCCTGGTTTGAGCTGCTGTGGCTACTGGCGGTTACGGCCTTTGCCGGTCTTCTCAGTCTGAAAATTTTTAAGACCAAGCAAGATCCCAAGGGCTGGCTGTGGTGGGTGGGGCTGGTAGTGTTCTTGATCTTTCTACCCAATGCTCCTTATGTCCTCACCGATATTATTCATTTGATTCGAGGCACCAGCTCGGGACAGATTCGCATTTTGGTTGTGGCTCTGGTGTTCATTCCCCTGCACGCGGCCGCCATTTTGCTGGGGTTCGAAGCCTACGTCGTCTCGATTCTCAACCTGGCTGCCTACCTCAAGCAGCACGGGGCAAAGGCAATGATCTTGCCCCTCGAGCTAACCATTCACGCGCTCAGCGCGGTGGGCATCTACCTAGGCCGATTTCTGCGCTTTAACAGCTGGGATCTGGTCACTGACCCCACTGGCGTCATCGCCTATACCCTCGATGCTCTGACCTCAAAGCAACCAGCGGCCGTTATCTTCGTCACATTTGTTATTTTGGCCAGCCTTTACTGGGTGATGAAACAAATTACCCTGGGGCTGAAGCTGCGCATTCGCTACGCCCGCCAGGGCATAGATGCGCTCGACTAGGGCGATTCCCGGAGGGATACTCGTTCCGAGTCGGAGCCCGAACGCTGCGCAAATCGCCTCAGACTCCGAAACCCGCCGTGCAGCGACTGTAGGCAGAAGCGGGCACCTTAGCCCTAGCGTTACTTTAGGCAGTCATGTCTTTTAAAACCAGTGTCAAGCACTTTCAAAACCTGGTGACCTCTTTTCACCCGGTCATAGTAATCGACACGGTGGAAGAAGAACGGGTACAGGGGCTGATCAGGGCCGCCTGTGCTGACATGCAGATGGCCGTATTCGAGTGGAGCGTTGCCCAGGGGTTGATGCGATCGCCCGATAGCCCCGACCATCGCTGGCAAAATGAGTATGCCCCCCCCGGTAGCAAGCGTGGCCAGGCCCTGCCCAAAACCAATGAACCCCTCGACATGCTGCGCCACATTCAAGACATGAGCTTCAAGGCCGTCTTTTGGCTCAAAGACTTTGCTGAACACCTCAAAGATCCAGTGGTTGCCCGTCAGTTTCGAGAAGTATCCCAACAGTTTTCTTTCAACAGCTCAACGCTGGTGCTCAGCGGCAGCGGCTATGCTCTACCACCAACCATTGCGCAGAACGCCGTCTATTTAGATATCAAGCTGCCCGAACCCGAAGAACTCTATAGAGCTATTTCCGAGACAGTGAAGACCCTCCAAGGTCAAGTCACAATTAATTTAAATCCGGATGATGTTCGCGCCCTGGTGTCAGCTCTCCAGGGCATGACCCTACATCAAGCTCGAAAGGTTGTGTCCTATGCAGCTCGGCATGACGGCAAACTCGACGTCGGTGATGTGAAGTGGGTACTAGAGCGCAAGGCCCGAGTGATTCACGAAGAGGGTCTATTGGACTACTTTCCACCCGAAACCAACCTGGCCGAGCTAGGTGGGTTTGAGGGGCTCAAGCGCTGGCTCGCCTACGCCAAAGTGGGCTTCACGCCCCAGGCTCGTCAATACAACCTGCCCGCTCCCAAAGGCATTTTGATTGTGGGCATTCAGGGCTGCGGCAAGTCGCTGGCCGCCAAAACCATCGCCCGCCAGTGGAATCTCCCTCTCCTTAAGCTCGACGCTGGCCGCCTCTACGACAAGTACATCGGCGAGTCCGACAAAAACTTCCGCCGCGCCGTCACCATGGCCGAGACCATGGCCCCCTGCATTCTGTGGATCGACGAGATCGAAAAGAGCATGGGTCAAACCAGCAGCGAATCCGATGGCGGCCTGAGCCGTCGCCTATTCGGCTATTTCCTCACCTGGCTGCAAGAAAAATCCCAAGAAATTTTTGTAGTAGCCACCGCCAATGACCTTTCAGCTATTCCGCCAGAACTGCTGCGCAAGGGCCGCTTCGACGAAATCTTCTTTGTCGACCTGCCCGAGGCCGACGAACGCCACACCATCCTGCAAATTCACCTAGGGCGACGGCAGCAGGGCATCGAAAACTTTGATCTCAACGAATTGGTAACTGCTACCGAAGGCTTCAGCGGAGCCGAAATTGAGCAGGCCATCATCACCGCCCACTACCGCGCCCTTTACGAAAATCGACCTGCCGACACCACTCTGCTGATCGAAGAGATCAAACGCACGGTTCCCCTCTCTGTGACTCGTCGAGAGGATATCCAGCAGCTACGAACCACGGCTCGGGAAAGGTTTGTAGCAGCACGGTAGCTAGTTCCGCACTCCATCTGGATTCACGGCCGTTGGCAGATCACCGATAAGTTATTCGTGTTCTGCCAAGCCAATCTCTAAAACAGTGACAGAGCTAACCTAACCCGCGAAAATTTGTCAAAGATTGGTAGTTAAGCATCTAAATAATCAAGCGCCATTTGAAGAGATGCACAGTCAATCTTAAAGGAATTTGGCGATGGTCGAATAATGCCGTTAGGCAGTTTAGGGAAGTCTATGGTTTTTAAAAACTCTGGGGTAACCTGACCACGAACACCACACCACTGCCCATTCAACCCACTAATATGGCGGCGATGAGCCCAGCGACTTGACCACCCCGGAGAGTAAAGCTCGACTACTTTAACTCCGCTATTGGGCAGTTCAGGATTTTGCAAACCCAAGCGATTAAAAGCCATATGGCTAAGGGCAGCACCATGAACAGCTACCACGACCTTAACATCGCGAGTAATTGACCATTTTTGAGCACAGGTTAAGTCCTCGAAATAATAGGTTTTAAAGCCCTTTCCTTCGAGAAACTGGACTACTTCGTCGTTGTTGATTAAACAGCGATTCCCCCTGCGAGGGATAAAAACTTTTTCTACCCCTAAAGGCTCACAGCCCGCAAACTCAGCCTCATTAAACAAGGCTGCATGAAGGTTGTAAAGCTTTGAATCAATCTCGGCAACTAGGTGCTGATTTATAATTGGGAAAAACTGGGGTGCTTCCGTGCTAACTGCTGTAGTAGGACGAGCGACTGACATAGAGATCACTTCGCCATAAACACTATCATCGGTGTAGATTACCGGAATACCCAATGTCGCAAAGACTTCGCGAGCCAGATTTGGTGCTCGTTCTCTAAGAACCACGTGAACATCTACATCTTGACCCAAACGCTTACTCAGCATTTGCTTTGCCAGCAGAGCCGGAGCCGCCAAGTTTTCAATGACATGCCCTATGTTGGTATCTAGCTCTTGCCGGCCATCAAACAAAAATTTTTCTGGATAGTCTAATACTTGAGTTCCCTTTACAGCTTTGCAAAGTGCCTTATAGATTTTAGAGCGTTGAGAACCTGGTTTTCTAGGGCCGGTCTGGCCAGTTTTGACGTCTATTTTGACCTGCAAAGGATGTAAATACTCCTCAGGCAGAAATATTCTTTCAATTGCAGGACGTAATGTATCTCCTAGTGCCGTGGGATGAGAAAAAATCATTGAAGCAGGAATTTTTATCTCAGGCAGAACTTCAACAAACGACAACCCCATACCTGGCTCTCTTTCTAATAAAACTTAACAGATTAAAAAAGGTGGCTTTCGCTCTTGAGAGCACGAAGACTACTAGACATAAAAGTTTTTACAGCCAATTCCACAATCGTCAGAACTGTATACTCTAAAGTTTTGATAAAATAGTCTGTAACTTTAGTTGTATCTTGACAGTTTAGACTCCGCTTAGGAGTCTTTACATATGCACTCACCCATGCCTCTAACAAGAAATATGAGTGCTGCACTAGAGCTGTGCCAAGTCTACAACTCAAGTCGGTTAACCGCAACGATTGCCTTTGCTTTCATTAGTTGATAGGTGATTTAGTAACTTGAGTTCTCTACTGATTAACATCCGGAAACGAAATTAGTGAAGCCTATAGATGTCACTGTCAGGGTGAAGGATTTCAGGACTTAAAGTGGGCTGAAGAAACAGAAATTAACCAGTGCTCTGTGAAGTTGACAGGCCAAATTAATTTTTACTGGCGATCGCCTCCATATTAATGCCTACAAACCCTAGCTATATGGTTCCTTCACCATTGAGCAACAAACTTTAAGGGAATGTTAACCATAAGGTTACCCACCCTTCTAACAGTAACCTCAGCGGTTGGCGGCGTTGGGCTTCCTTATAGTGCCAAATTGTAGGGCTTCAGCTTACGTCAATATCGACTAGCAAAGTGCTCTGCTGTATACCGCATTTTTAGTACCTTCTCCTAGGGCTCTGATGCTCGCCTTTGGGATTGATTATTTTGAACGGAACCAGTCGGACTGTCACCACTATGGGCTAGTCCCTTAGCCAAGCGGCTGGCGATCTCCTCAACCGATACGATGCTCTACTGCACCTATACTGTCCGCCAGACTCATTGGGAGGCGCTTGCCTACACAGAGGCCACCCACCACTTCTACAATTCAAGGGTTGTGGCCAGGCAGCCAACATTAAGGGCGCAGAGCGTCTGCCAAGCCTGTAGCGTGGCTTGATCCATCTACGGAACTCTGCCCAGTGCTGGCGCCCCGTCCCCCGTGGTGACAACCTTGACAAGTGTTTATAAATGTTAAATTGATAAAGCGTTAAATTGATAAAGCGTTTTCAATAAGCCCCCAGATATGCCCAAATCGGACGCTTCCGCTAAGAAAACCGCTGCCTCTAGCAAAGGCCGAGCGTCCACCAATGGCAACCAGCACACCGGCCTCGCCCACCACCACGCCGCCATTGACGACAACGTCATTCGCATTCGGGGAGCTCGGCAGCACAACCTAAAGAATCTGGACCTAGAGATTCCCCGCAACAAGCTGATTGTGTTTACGGGGGTTTCTGGTTCAGGCAAGTCGTCCCTGGCCTTTGACACGATTTTTGCCGAAGGCCAGCGTCGCTATGTGGAGTCCCTCAGCGCCTACGCTCGCCAGTTTTTGGGCCAGGTGGATAAGCCCGATGTGGACGCGATCGAGGGGCTGAGCCCGGCCATCTCCATCGACCAAAAATCGACCTCCCACAACCCCCGCTCGACCGTGGGCACGGTGACGGAAATCTACGACTACCTGCGTCTGCTCTACGGGCGGGCGGGCGATCCCCACTGTCCCCACTGCGATCGCAGCATCTCCCCGCAATCCATTGACCAGATGATCGATCGGGTCATGGCCCTGCCCGATCGCACTCGCTTCCAAATTCTCGCCCCCGTGGTGCGGGGCAAAAAGGGCACCCACAAAAAGCTGCTCTCTAGCCTGGCCTCCGAAGGGTTTGTGCGGGTGCGGGTCAACGGCGAGCTGCGCGAACTGACCGATAACATTGAACTCGACAAGAACTACAGCCACAACATTGAGGTGGTGGTCGATCGCCTGGTGAAGAAGGAGGACCTGCAAGACCGCCTAGCCGATTCGCTGCGCACCTGCCTGAAGCGATCGGAGGGGATCGCGGTGATCGACATTCTGGCGGAGAAGCCCCAGGAGACCGCCAACCCGGAGCCGGGCAGCAATGTGGTATCTCTAACCGATCGCCTGCCCCAGGCGGCCGAGGCCGAAGGCAGCTACGGCCAGCCCAAGGAGTTGGTGTTCTCCGAAAACTTCGCCTGCCCCGAGCACGGCGCAGTGATGGAAGAGCTATCGCCCCGGCTATTCTCGTTTAACTCGCCCTATGGGGCCTGCCCCCACTGCCACGGGTTGGGCAGTCTACGGACCTTCTCGGCGGAGCTGGTGGTACCGGATCCTACCCTGCCGGTCTACGCGGCGATCGCACCCTGGTCGGAGAAAGACAACACCTACTACTTTTCGTTGCTCTACAGCGTCGGTCAGGCCTTTGGCTTTGAGATCCAGAGCCGGTGGGATCAGCTCACCCCCGAGCAGCAGCACATCGTGCTCCACGGCAGCGACGAAAAAATCTACATCGAGTCAGACTCGCGCTACCGCGAGCGCAAGGGCTATCAGCGCCAGTATGAGGGGGTGCTGCCCATTCTCGACCGGCAGTATAAAGACGCCACCTCTGAGCTACACAAGCAAAAGCTCGAAAAATACCTGATTGACCAGCCCTGCGAGGTCTGCCACGGCACCCGCCTCAAGCCCGAGTCGAACGCGGTGCGGATTGGCCCCCACTCTATTAGCGATCTCACCAACGTCTCTATTCGCGAATGCCTCAGCCGCATTCGCAACCTGGTGGGCGAAGAGGGCGAGGCCCCCAAGCTCTCGGCCCGGCAGCTCCAGATTGGGGCCCTGGTGCTGCGCGAGATTCGCGCCCGGCTCCAGTTCATGATGGATGTGGGTTTAGACTACCTAACCCTGCACCGCACCGCCATGACCCTGTCGGGGGGCGAGGCCCAGCGCATTCGCCTAGCCACCCAAATTGGCTCGGGCCTCACCGGCGTGCTCTACGTGCTGGATGAGCCCAGCATTGGCCTACACCAGCGCGACAACGATCGCCTGCTCAATACCCTGCACCGCCTGCGCGATTTGGGCAACACGCTCATTGTCGTGGAGCACGACGAAGACACGATCAGAGCCGCCGATTATTTAGTTGATATTGGCCCTGGGGCGGGAGTGCACGGCGGGGCGATCGTGGCCGAGGGCGATCTCAAAACCCTGATGACCGCGAAGGATTCCCTCACGGGGGCCTATCTGTCAGGTCGGATGTCGATTCCCACCCCACCAGAGCGGCGACCGGGGAATGGGCGATCGCTTACCCTGAAAAATGTTCGCCGCAACAACCTCAAGCATCTGGATGTCGAACTGCCCCTGGGGGCCTTGGTGTGCATCACTGGCGTCTCGGGCTCGGGCAAATCGACCCTGGTAAACGAGTTGCTCTACCCGGCCCTTCAGCACCACTTTGGCAGCAAGGTGCCCTTCCCTAAGCATATGGACAAGCTGGACGGGCTCAAGGCGCTGGATAAGGTGATCGTCATCGACCAGTCGCCCATCGGGCGCACGCCCCGCTCCAACCCCGCCACCTATACCGGCGTGTTCGACGTGATTCGCAACCTGTTCACCGAAACGATTGAGGCCAAGGCACGGGGTTATAAAGCGGGGCAGTTCTCCTTTAACGTCAAGGGCGGGCGCTGCGAGGCCTGCGGCGGTCAGGGGGTGAACGTGATTGAGATGAATTTTCTGCCCGATGTGTATGTACAGTGCGAGGTCTGCAAGGGGGCGCGCTACAACCGCGACACCCTGCAAGTCACTTACAAGGGCAAAAACATTTCTGACGTGCTGAATATGACCGCCGAAGAGGCTCTAGGTTTCTTCGAGAATATTCCTCAAGCCGCCAGCCGCCTGCAAACGATGGTAGATGTGGGTTTGGGCTACATTCGCCTGGGGCAGACGGCCCCCACCCTCTCCGGTGGAGAGGCCCAGCGGATGAAGCTGGCCTCGGAGCTGGCTCGCCGTTCGACGGGCAAAACCCTGTATTTGATCGACGAACCGACCACGGGCCTGTCGTTCTACGACGTGCACAAGCTACTGGATGTGGTGCAGCGCCTGGTGGATAAGGGCAACTCGGTGCTGATGATCGAGCACAACCTGGATGTGATTCGCTGCGCCGACTGGATTGTGGACCTGGGGCCGGAGGGGGGCGATCGCGGCGGTGAGCTAATTGCGGTCGGCACCCCCGAGGTGGTGGCTAAGGTGGCTGGTTCCTACACGGGCAACTACCTGGCCAAGGTGCTAGAGCAGCATCCCGCCGTGGATAAAGCGGCATCGGCTGGATGAGCTATCAGAGGCTCAGTAGATCGAAGACAATTCCTCCTGCCAAGATCTAGCCCTCACCCCCAGCCCCTCTCCCAGGGAGGAGAGGGGAGCCGGAAAACCTTTCAAAGTCCCTCTCCCAGTTTGGGAGAGGGATTTAGGGTGAGGGCTAGCAGGGAATTTGCGATCTACCGAGGTTAGGATGTGGCTAAATCAAAGCGATTAGCCCATGAATTTTCTGCCGACGACTGCCATGCAGACTGAGGTACCCACCAGCTTAATGGCTTAAGCCCAAAGGTTGATCGATGCGGGCTGGTTTAGCAGCATGGACGACATCATGCTCAGTGCACTGCGTCGTTTCCTGGACTCGCATCGGGAGGATCTTACAGAAGATTCCATCCGCCAGGATGTGGAATGGGGACTGCGCGGGAATGACTAATACAGCGACAGTCGTCATCTGTGATGCTGGCCCGCTGAATAACGAGCAAGGGTGAGAGAAGGTTAACTTCTCTCACCCTTGCTTTTGTGTTGAATTTTAGAAAATGGTGGCTGAGCGGAGTCGTTCGCTTTGCGTCTCCCAAAGGGAGAAAGCCACCGTTTTGGCGTTACGCCGCCAGCTTGGGTTTGCGGGTGGGGCGCTTGCGATCGCTCTTGCGAATGCCGCCAGCCATTTCGTATTCGTTGCTGTCTTTGCCGTAGCGGGTAGCGACCCCTAGCAAAATGCGTTCCGAAAAGTCGCGGACAACTTGCTCAGCGTCTTGAACGGCGTTGCCAGCCTGGTCAAGCAGAGAGAGGAATTCGTTGTAGTCGTGGAGCTTTTGGCGCAAATCTTCGATCGCTCGGGTGTAGGCGGTGGTGGTGATGCCGTTGCCCAGGTCAAGGTCTCTTTCAATCGACTGAGCACCCGCATTCCGTTTTTCGGCCAGGGTGAGGTACTTGGAGGTGCGTTTTTGGCGCGGCATAGGTTAGATGACCCTATTGAAATTACTCTTTGACTGTAGCGATCGCTGTAAGCCAGCGAGACTAGGGTTTTCGCGGATTTGGGTTGGATAGTCTGTGTTGTTTTGGCCCCGGTTGAGCAGGGTTGTGTAAAGGGAGTGACTTTTCGTCGATGGGGCAGGCGCAAAGGCTGGCGGCAAGGGCGGTTTGATGGGTTGGTGGCAGTACGGAGGGTGTCACCCCTGAGGGCGATCGCTGCCGTTTGAGAGGAGGCTTTGGGTGTGGTGGTGCTAAGTAACGGGAGGCCGATACAGAGTAACGGCAGGCCAGTACAAAGAAACGAGAGGCTGGTGCAAAGGAACAAGGGGCCGTTGCAGAGTGACGAGAGGCCTGTACAAAGAAACAGAAGGTTGGTACAGAGTAGCGGCAGGCTGTTACAGAGTAGCGGCAGGCCCGTGCAAAGAAACAGGGGGCCGTTGCAGAGTAATGGAAGGCTGGTGCAAAGGAGCTAGAGGCCGTTGCAAAGGAACAGCTAGAGGTTTGGGAGCACGCTGTTGGTTTTGTGGGACACGTCTCGACGCGCTAGCATTGGGACGATGATCTTATCCTTGGCAGTATGCCTCTACCGGAGGGATTCAAGCACTTCAGGGGTAAAAGGGTTTTCGCCTCTCTCTAAAGCATTGACCCACTCCTGGCGCTGAGCTTTAGCTTCTTCGTCAGCTGTCCATTCAATGAAGGCTTGAAAATCGGTGATGGCCCCCTGAGTGTTGCCGGTCAGGGCTCGAGCCAAGCCGCGACTGTCGACGATGTCGCCATTGTTGGGGGACAGAGCGACGGCTTTGTCACAAGCGTACATGACTGCTTCTGCTTGGTTGTAAATGCTGCCATCCCAGCAGAGGCTATTCCAATCATCGGCTGAGATACTATTTTTTAGCTTCAGGGCATCAGCTTGGCGGTAGGCTGCTACGGCTGCTGCCAAGTTGCCGTCATTAACAAGTTGATTACCCTTAGCTAAATACCCCTGTACCGCTAGTTCTTCGGCGTAGGTTTCAGGTTCAAAGCCTAGGGTAGAATCCAGCAACTTAGCCGAGGCTAACTTAGCGGTCACTTCAGAAATTTTTCCTGCCCGGGCGAGTTCCTCTGCCTCGTCAACAAAGGTTTGAGCCTGAGCGACAATTTGAGCTTTAGTCCTTGGGTCAATGGCAAGACTGCTGTCCCAATCGACCGCTTGCTGAAATAGTTCTCTAGCCTGTTTAAGGTTACCGTCGCGGGCCAGCTTTTCACCCTGGGTAACTAGCATGGGTGCTGCCGCCACCGGTAACGAGGAGTCACGTTCTTGGCATATTGGTAATTTTATTAGTAACTCTGGAGATTGCTTTGTAAAGTAAGTGTCCAACCAGTTACAACCTTTAGCGGCTAAATCTGCTAACTGAAAGTTCCATAACTTGACGCTCTGGTCAGCACTGGCGGTGGCGATAGTCTCGCCGTCGGGGCTAAAGGCTACACTCAAGACACTGTCGCTGTGGCCTTTGAGGGTCTGTAACTCCTCCCCTTGCCGGTTCCATAACTTGACGCTCTGGTCAGCACTGGCGGTGGCGATAGTCTCGCCGTCGGGGCTAAAGGCTACACTCCAAATACCAGCGCTATGGCCTTTGAGGGTCTGTAACTCCTCCCCTTGCCGGTTCCATAACTTGACGCTCTGGTCAGCACTGGCGGTGGCGATAGTCTCGCCGTCGGGGCTAAAGGCTACACTCAAGACCCAGTTGCTGTGACCTTTGATGGTCTGTAACTCCTCCCCTTGCCGGTTCCATAACTTGACGCTCTGGTCAGCACTGGCGGTGGCGATAGTCTCGCCGTCGGGGCTAAAGGCTACACTCCAAACACCAGCACTGTGGCCTTTGAGTGTTTGCAACTCTTCCCCTTGTCGGTTCCATAACTTGACGCTCTGATCATCGCCAGCGGTAGCAATGGTCTCGCCGTCAGGGCTAAAGGCCACACTCCTGACCCAATCGCTGTGGCCTTTGAGGGTCTGTAACTCTTCCCCTTGCCGGTTCCATAACTTGACACTCTGATCATCGCTAGCGGTGGCAATAGTCTCACCGTCGGGGCTAAAGACCACACTCAAAACACTATCGCTATGGCCTTTGAGGGTTTGCAACTCTTCCCCTTGTCGGTTCCATAACTTGATGTTCTGGTCATTACTGGCGGTGGCGATAGTCTCGCCGTCGGGGCTAAAGGCCACACTCCTGACCCAATCGCTGTGGCCTTTGAGGGTCTGTAGCTCCTCCCCTTGCCGGTTCCATAACTTGACGCTCTGATCATCGCTAGCGGTAGCAATGGTCTCGCCGTCAGGGCTAAAGGCCACACTCCTGACCCAATTGCTGTGGCCTTTGAGGGTCTGTAACTCCTCCCCTTGCCGGTTCCATAACTTGACGCTCTGATCATCACTGGCGGTGGCAATAGTCTCGCCGTCGGGGCTAAAAACTACACTCGAGATCCTAGCGCTGTGGCCTTTGAGGGTCTGTAACTCCTCCCCTTGCCGGTTCCATAACTTGACGCTCTGGTCAGCACTGGCGGTAGCAATGGTCTCGCCGTCAGGGCTAAAGGCTACACTCAAGACCCAGTTGCTGTGGCCTTTGAGGGTCTGTAGCTCCTCCCCTTGCCGGTTCCATAACTTGACGCTCTGATCATCACTAGCGGTAGCAATGGTCTCGCCGTCGGGGCTAAAGACCACACTCCAGACACCGGCGCTGTGGCCTTTGAGGGTCTGTAGCTCCTCCCCCTGCTGGTTCCATAACTTGATGCTCCGATCATCACTAGCGGTAGCAATGGTCTCGCCGTCGGGGCTAAAGACCACACTCAAAACACTATCGCTATGGCCTTTAAGGGTTTGTAACTCCTCCCCCTGCTGGTTCCATAACTTGACGCTCTGATCATCGCTAGCGGTGGCAATAGTCTCACCGTCGGGGCTAAAGGCTACACTCCTGACACGATCGCTGTGGCCTTTGAGGGTTTGCAACTCCTCCCCTTGCCGGTTCCATAACTTGACGCTCTGATCATCACTAGCGGTAGCAATGGTCTCGCCGTTGGGGCTAAAGACCACACTCCTGACACTATCACTGTGGCCAATTAAGCGTTCGCGCTCATTAACCCCATACATTACTTCTCGAATAGACGATATAGCTCGAAAGCGGGTATGAGGCTCTAGACGAGTTGCATTATCACTTTGCAAAGCTTGCCCTGTGAGCATGGCTTGAGTTACGGCAGCTTCTTCCAAACCTGCTTCTAAATAGGTTTCCATGGCTAAGCTGTCGGCTAATGTTTGAGCATTAATTTTGCCCGTCAGTGCCTGCTGCTGTTGTACCCAGGCAAAGACTCCAACTCCAGTTGATACGGCTGCCAGTGACCCTAAACCGATGGCCGCTAGGCGAGTTTGCCTGAGTTTTTGCTGCTCTGCCTCGATCCGCTTACGCTGTTCTTCAAACCGTTGTTGCTCTGCCTCGACCCGCATCTGCCGCTCTTGGATCAGCTGAGCCATCAACGGCTGCTGCGACGAGCGCAAAAACGCCGCCAGGTAGTCGTGCACCAGCTGGTAGCGGTCGTCAGGGGCATTAGGCACCTGCACCACCAGTCCCGATTGAGTCAGAATTTGCAGCACCAACCCAAAGGCTTCGGCATCTACCTCAGTGTGGTTGGTAAAGGTATGTAGGTCATTCAGCAGCTCGGTCTGTGTTTTCAAGGGGCGGGTGCCTCTCTCATCAGTCAGCAAATACAGCACCAGGTTTGCCAATTTCTGGTGGGCCATCGGACCGCAGTCTCGCACCACATCGTTCAGGTACTGCTGCACCAGAGCCGCTTTAATGCTCGCCCTACTATGGGGCCACCCCTGATAGTCCGCCAGCGTCGCAATCCCCTCCGCTTGCAGCTGAGACCCCACAATTTGCAGCTCAATCGGGCGCACCTCCCCCGCCTCAGCCGCCAGGTCGGACACCACCCGCTCCACCAGGTCGGGGGCCGGGGCATAGGGCGTGGGCTGGGTCAGGTCGTCAATCACCCCCTTAGCATCGTCAGGGCTAAAGTTGCCCAGATAATAGATCCACTTTTTATCGAGAATGTTGTTGTCAATAATCGCCAGGTCCGTCAGGCGGTTGCACTCTAGCAGGTAGTGGGTATAGTCTTCGCGCAGCGACAGCACCACCTTGATATACGGCATCGCCAAACAGTCGCCCAAAAAGTTATAAAAGCGCAGACGCTCCGCTGGCTGATCGCAGGCAAAAAAGAACTCCTCAAACTGGTCAAAAATAAGCACGATGACCCGATTAACCTGAGTCTGCTGGCGCAACAGATTCAATAACAGAGTCTCTAGGTCAGCGGCATTCTCCCCCGCAGATTCGGCTAGAGCAGCTGGCCTTGGCATAGCGCCCAGCACCTCTTCCACCCAGTTGCCATAGCTCCGCAGCCGCACCGGCACCACCTGCCGCCCCCCAAACCGCTGCTGCTCCAGAGTCGGCACCAGCCCCGCCTCAATCAGCGAGCTTTTGCCCACCCCCGATGGCCCATAGACAACGGTGAGCACAAATTCATCCTGCTCTAGCCGGGTGACCAACCGGCTCACATCCTGCCTGCGGCCCGAGGCCATAATCAAGTCGGGGCCGTGGTCGCCCGTGGGCAGCGCCGGGTTAGTAATCTGCTGCTTGGGCTGTAGCCGCCCCGCCCCCACAAACGCGCGAAAGTTAAACCGACTCTCGATCGCCTCTTTTTCTCGCCGCGTCTCAAAGGCTTGCAGATAGTGGCCCTGCTCAAAATACCCTCGGCGCAGATACTCCAGCGTTTGGCTGTAGAGCCGCGGGTCATACTCCGGCTGGGTAATGCGTTGCACCTGCTCCAGCGTTTGCACCGCCGCATCCACCTGCCCTTGCCCCATCTGAGCTTTGCCCAGCGAAAACACATACCAACTGCGATGAAAACTACTCACCCAAGCGTAGAAATCGCGATCCGACACCGAGGCTTCGGCATCGCTGTCGGCAAACGGCTGAATTAACGCCAGGGCAGCTTCGGCCTGGCGCTGGGCTGCGATATAGTTCTCGTTGGCCAAGTCAACTTCCGCCAAAAAGCCCTCGGCCCGGGCCTGGCGAACTGGGTTGGCTTGGGCCTGGTGCAGTAACCGCGCCGTGGCTGCAACCGTCTCCAAAGCTTCCCACGCTTCCAGGCAGTGCAAGGCTTCGGCCCAGTAGTTAATGTAGCGAGCCATTAGCTCTAGCCGCTGGGCCTGGTCAAAGGTTTGTACGGCCTGCTCGAAGTAGCGGCACGCCTGCTGATAGGCCGGTTCAAACTCGCGGCGGTGGCGCACCGAGTAGTTGCGCCACCACAGGCCCAGGTAAAACTGCCCGTGGCCAATTTTCTCTTGCCATTGGGCAATTGTGGCAGCGCTGGGATTTTGGTCAACCAGGGCTTGCCACTGAGCCAGGCTGTGTTCGTAGTGCTCGCGGGCCTCTGGGGTGTTGTTGTCGGCAATGCGGCCCTGCACAAAAGCCAACCCCGCCAACTGCTCTGGGCTAAGGGCAATACCCTGCGCCGTCAGCACCTCCAGGCTGGCCTCTAGCTCACGGCAGCGGGCCGAGCCGGGGGTGAGGCCCAGCTCTTGGTTGCTAAGAAAGCGGTTTTCCCGCGAGTCCACCACCTGCCGCCCCACGTCGGCAATCAGCTGATCTAAAAAGGCAAGAAAAAACTCGGGCGGCGTGGCAAAGGTAACCGAGTTGGCCCAAGTGTAAAAATCTGGGGCCGTACGAATCAACTGCTTGAGGCCGTCGTCGGTGAGCCACAGCACCAGCGGAAACGGAAACTGGCGAAACTCCTCGCGAATTTGGTTGGTAGCGGTGAGCAACTGCTGCAGGTCGTGCACCCCGTCCAGCCCATAGACCATTAGGGCATTGGGAAACGGGTTACCAATCTGGCTGCGAATGGTGGTGAAGAGAGTTGTGGTGCTCGGGTCGAGGGTGATTTCGGCAAAGGAAACACTGCACTGCTGTCGCAGCTGATTTACCAACCCCTGCCGCTGCTGGGTCGAGTTGCACACCGCCAAAATCAGCTCAAACTCACCCTGAGAAAAGCGCAGCAGGCGGCAAAGCTCCTCCAGCGCTTGCTGGTTGTGGCGATCGATCTCAGAGGGCGAAACGTCAGGCATCGGGCGTGAGTTCCTTAGCGGCCAGTAGCGCGGGGTTGAGGTCAAACCAGGTTTGCCCCGCATCCCGATATTCAAACACAAACAAACTGCGCAGCAGAGCTTGATACTCGCCTTCGCCCCGCACCGCCTTTGTGCGATGCACCTCCCGCAGCAGGCCCCATTCTTCGACCTCGATCGCCTTAGTGAGATCGCTCAGCCGCAGACTAATCACCTGACCGAGCAGAGCCTGGGTGAGGGGCGGGTCGGCCTTCTTGAGGCAATCGTTGACCAGCACCAGCAAATTCCGCACGTGGCCACCGCTGGCCAAACACAGGCGATCGAGGGTTTCAGGCGAGTCAAAGATTTGCCCCAGCTGATCCAGGCGCTGGTCATCAGGCACCTCCGGAAAGGCGCGGGCCAAAATCATCTGGCGCAGAGCCTCCAGCCCCGCTTCGCAAGCGCTGCCGTCGCGGTTTTGGGTGCGCACCATGGGCAACACCTGGGGGCTAGCCCCAAACCGATTGGTCAGGTTCTCTTTTTCGTTAGAAAACGACAGCACCAGAGGGATGGTGTAGATCACATGGCAGCGCAACTGCTTGAGCTGGTCGCCCCGATCCACAAATAAGTACTCGGGTTGGCGGCGGTCCTGCACGCGGGGCTTGTTGTCGATGCGATCGAGGTTATCGACAATCACCACCAGCCCAGCCTTGCCCTGGTCGATCAGCTGCCGGTTGGCCGCGTCAATTAGCTCGCCATTGATGATGTCGAGAATGGTCTTGATGCGCGGCTCTAGATGCTGGCGCAGGAGGGCGCGCACGTCTTTGCTATCTTTGGCCTTGGTGGTAATTTCGCCAATGCCGAGGGAGAGCGAATAGGTGCCATCCGCAGCGCTGATACCCAGGTCACCACCGACCTTGATACCGCCAATTTCAGGCCCTTTAACCTTTAGCCCTGTGACCTCAGAGTTGAGCAGGTCGGCGGTGCTCTTAATTAGCTGTTGAAAGCGGCTGGGAGTTAGACGCAGCTTGGCATCCTCTAGGCTTTTGCTGACCTGCTTGGCGATCGCCAGCAAAATATCGCTGATATCCACATCCCCCATGTCTAAGTCGTCGGTCGACTCAAAGTAGACCACATGGTAGCCCGCGGCCTCTAGATCGCCCTGTAGACGAGAAAGCTCGGTCGATTTGCCACAGCCAATGTGGCCGGTAAACAACTGGCAGGTGGGCTCTTCTCCAGACAGGGTAATGGTGCGCTTCAGCTCTTGCACCAGATCGCTGCCTCGCACCGCTGAGAAGTCGATATAGTACTGCTTATCGGCGGAAGAGGTGAGGTTTAGGGTTTTGCTAGGGTTACAGGCCCGAAAAAACCGCCCTGCATCAAATGCCATGGTTTGTCGCTGCCCTATCGTTACGCTCCAACTGCCCAAACTATGGCGTATTTTCTAAGAATGAGCGACAGAAGTCCTGAAAATTTAACGGATGCGAGGAATGTGGGTTCTTTGGTAGCGTGAACCACTAGAAAAGGCAGAGGCGATCGCAGCCGCCAACTAACGCAGTGGGCAGAGCAGTACTTGCCTATACTGGCAGTACTGGCTGGAGATTAGAGCAGCACTGGCCAGGGGACAAATCGGCATCAGCCCTTTAGAAAACAGGTGAGGCAATAGGTGCCATTGCATACTTACCTGGACAAACGACTATGGAACCTCGGGAACTCGTGAAGACTTGGGTTGATACATTCAACCGCCGCGATGTGGAAGGCCTAGTAGCCTTCTACAGCGACGATGCCATTAACCATCAAGTGGCCGATGCGCCCGTCATCGGTCGCCACGCCATTCGAGCCATGTTTGCGGCGGCGTTTGCCCAGGCCGACATGGTCTGCATCGTTGAGCAAATTTTTCAGGATGGAGAGTGGGCCATTCTCGAATGGCGCGATCCTTTAGGGCTGCGAGGCTGCGGTTTTTTTCATATTCTGGACGGCAAAATTGTCTTTCAGCGCGGTTATTGGGACAAGCTGACATTTTTGCGGCTCAACGGCTTGCCCCTGCCAGATGCACCCTAACAGGGGATAGAGGCACCACTCGTGCATGAAGGATTCAATGGGGATTCCCCAAAGCGAGAGGGCAGGGGCGATCGCCCCTGCCCTCTATAATTTCTCCAGATACTCTCCTAGAAATTTGACCTCTACTTTTACCTAAAAGCCAGCATCCGATTCGGTCCAGGTGGCGCAGGGTTCAACGCTGCAGCTAGCCATCACCAGCTCAATCAAGAAGTTGCCCTCGTAGGGAGCAACTACTCCAGGCACAGCGTCAACCAGCGTATCTGAGGCTACCAGTTCACCCGACTGAGCGTCGTAGAGAAACATGTCAAGATCGCTACAGTCTTCATCGCAGCTGGCGAACACAGCCTCATCCGCCAGCAAGTAACCTTCATAGGTAATGGTTTCGCCGGTGCTGAGCCAGTCTGAGCGGGACTGAGCCTGGGCAATCGTTGCTGTGGTAGCAATCGCGATCGCCCCTAACGCCACCGTTGCCGTCATCTTCACTCCAAACTTAGTCATATTCAATGCTCCGAGGTTGATAAAAATGAGGCCAACGCCCGGTCCGTGACCAGCGATTGACCTTACCCCTAGACTGCCTCTAGCGGTATCTATTACCACACCAAGTTTTGCCAGCTCTACGGAGACTTTACTAATGTTTAAGGAAGCTGCACCAACACCCAATCGCGCACCTGGCCCAAGCGCACCGTCTCGGCGGGTAGCGCACCTAAGTCTGGGACGGCAACCCAGGCGTAGCTGCCTGGAGCTAAGGTCTGCCAGTCGTCGGTAGCGGTGCCGGGCTGGGGCGTGTAGAAGGTGATTAGCACCGCATCTTCGTCACCCAGGCCGATGCTGTTGACAATAGCGTGGACAGAGTTTTGGGCCACAATCTCTTGGAGGGGTGGAGTGGTCAGCGCCAATTTAATGTCGGGGTTGTAGTTGCCCCATAGACCAGTGGCGTAGAGCAAGGCGATCGCCCCCCATGGCCCCAACAGCCATCCCCCCTGCCAAAGTGCAGCGGATTCACCACGCTGGTGGTGGGCAGAGCGCCAGGAAACGGCCAGCGGCACTAGCCACCCCAGTCCCGCCGCGATCGCGACTAGGCCGTAGCGCCACAGCTCCTCCACCGGGAATCGCTGGGGTTGCAGCAAGGCGACACCCCCCGCAATGATCAGCACAGCCCCAATACTCGTTAGGAGCACGGTTAAACCTGTCACCAGGCGAGGACGTCGATGCGATCGGTAAAGCGCTCCTAGGGTCGTCAGGGTTAGCGCCGCCAGCAGGGCGACAAAAGGCAATAGCTGGAGTGGGTAGTACCAGGTGCGGGTCTTAAACAGGGCCAGCAGGGTAAACAGCACCAGCGGATACCCTAGCCACAGCGCTTTACGCGGGTAGGGCGACTGCCATCCTAGCCACACCCCGGGCACCGCCAGCAGCGGCCAAGGAAAAGCATTGAGAGGAATATTCCAGAAATAGTAGAGCGGGCCGACGTTGTGAAAGTCTTCCTGGGCCAGGTTGGCCAGCAGGCCAAAGGTACGCTCGAGGGGCAGCGAGCCGTAGCGCTGCACGCTGAGGGCCAGCCAGGCGATCGCAGGCACCATTCCCACCACTAGACCCAGGTAGATTCCTGGGTTAAACAGATGGCGGTGGCGGCGATGGTCAAGCAGCAGGTAGGGCACCAGGGCCATCACCACCGGAATCACCATGATGCTTTTGAGCATAAAGCCCAAGCCCACGGTGCTGCCGGCCAGCAGCCCCCAGCCCCACCGGCGCTGAGGCTGCGCTTCCGACTGAAGTAATGCCCAGATCCCGAGCAGTTCCAGCGCAGTCAGCGGCACATCTTGAGTGGCCAGCCGCGAGGCCTGCATCCAGATTGGGGTGGCGGCGAGAATCGCTGCGCCCCACAGAGCAATCTGGGGCGTCAAACATCGCAGACCGATCGCGTAGGTCAGCATCACCGCTCCCCAGCTGGCGATCGCTCCCGGCAGCCGCGCCGACCATTCACTCACCCCAAACAGTTTGTAGGAAGCCGCAATCAGCCACTGAATACCCATCATGCGATCGTGCACCGGGGCACCCCACCACTGCTGGGTAACCCAGTCCCCCGTTTCCACAATCCACCGAGCCTGCTGGGCATACAGGCCCTCGTCGTGGGGCATCAGGCTTTGCAGTGGGCTGCGCAATAGCAGCAACAGGCCCACCCACAGACTTAGCACCAGGTAGGGCGCAAGGAAGGATTTGCCAAGGCTAAACCGCCGGGTGGTCAGGCTGGAGGACAAGGGCATGGAGAGTTTCGACCTCGGGATCAGACAATTTCATCACCCTACTATAGACGGCGGCCTTGAGAGAGCCAGGTGCTACCGGTAGCCAGCCGCTTTTTCGCGGGAATGACCGCCTATGATGGTGCCTAGATCCAAGCTCAAGGGAGAAACAAGCGAAGAAATGGCGGCGGGAAGCATCGATCGACACAACCAAGAAATTCTCAAAAATGCCGAAGCTTGGCATCAAAAGCCAGCTCTGCGGGCCATCTACAAAACGTTTCACCAAACCATTGCCAACTACCTGGCCCCGCTGCCCCAGCCTACCGTCGAGCTGGGCTCTGGGGTCGCCGATATTCAGCGAGTGATCCCCGGCTGTATCCGCACCGATATCTTCCCTAACCCCTGGATTGATCGAGTTGAGAACGCCTACGCCCTTTCCTTTGCCTCCGGCAGTCTGTCGAACCTGGTGCTCTTTGATGTGTTTCACCACCTGCGCTATCCCGGCACTGCCTTCGAGGAATTCGATCGCGTGCTGGCCCCCGGTGGCCGAGTGATTTTGTTTGAGCCCTGCGTCAGCCTGCTGGGTCTGCTAGTCTACGGCGCCCTCCACCCCGAACCCCTGGCCCTTAACCAACCAATTCAGTGGCACGCGCCCCCCGATTGGGATCCAACCCAAATTGATTACTATGCCGCCCAAGGCAACGCCAGCCGCCTGTTTCTCAAAGCCAACATCCCTCAAGATTTAAACGGATTTCGAGTCGTTACTACCCAACGCTACGCCGCCATCTCCTACGTTGCCTCCGGCGGCTACTCCAAGCCCCAGCTCTACCCCACCTCGTGGCTACCGCTGATGACAGCGATCGATCGCCTCTGCGACCACCTCCCCCAACTCTTCGCCACCCGCCTACTCGTGGTTTTAGAAAAAGTCACCTAACCTACCCGCCCACTCGCCCACTCACCCACTCACCCACCCATCCACCCGCCTACCCATCCACTCGCCCACTCTTCCTACGGCCTCACAATAAACGGGTTGTCAATCCTCGACGCCCGCAGCTGTAGCACTAGCGCCTGATACACCGCCGCACAGACATCGGCGCGGCTGGCTACCCGGTTGGGGTGGAGCTGAGCAATGTCGGGCACGTTGACCACCAGACCGAGTTGCGTGGCCTTAGCAATCGCATTCACCGCATAGTCGGGAATGGTGGCGCGATCGCGGTAGCGCTCCAGCAGTCTCAGGTTGCCGGGCTGGTTGGGCAGCAGCGCCAGCCCCGAGATCAGCGCTACCCACACCTGAGCGCGCAACAAGGGATTTTCTGGCCCAAAGGTTTGATCGGGAAACCCCGAGAGAAAGCCTCCCCGGTAGGCAGTTTGAATAGCGCTGGCCCCCCAGTAGCCCGCGGGCACATCGCGAAACAGCTGGGCCGGGCGGCGCGGCGCGGGGGCAAAGGCGCGGCTAACCAGAGCGGCAAACTGGGCGCGGGTCATGCGCTGAGCGGGGTTAAAGCGGCCCGCGTCATCCCCCTGCACTAGGCCGAGGTTGAGCAAGCCCTGAATAAAGTCCAGCGCCCAGTGGGTTTGAATATCGGGAAACGATCCTTGAGCCATGGCAGCAGGGGGAGTAGCAGTAGTAGTTAAGGGAGGGGCCTTGCCCTGGGCTACTAGACCTTGGTAGATCAGCACGGCAACCTCGGCGCGGGTCATGGTTTCTAGGGGCCGCAGCTGCTCTGGGTCGGGATGGTTGATCACCAAGCCCGCCTGAGTGGCGCTGGCCAGAGCATCGATCGCATAGCTGGGAATCTGGGCGCGATCGCGATACACCCCCAGCCCGCTCGCTGGGGCCGGGGGCAGCTTCAGCCCCGCGGCCACAGCCACGATTGCCTGCACTCGCACCATGCCCTGGTTAGGGCGAAAGGTCTGGTCGGGGTAGCCGCCCAAAAAGCCCTTGCGCTGGGCCTGGTCGATAGCGCTGGCGGCCCAGTGGGTCGGTGGCACGTCCACAAAGGTGATGGCTCCCCGCACCGGGTCGAAGTTGCTGTAGCTGGCAGCCACCATAGCCGCAAACTGGCCCCGATTGATCGTTTCCTGGGGGCGATAGGTGCCGTTGCCGTAGCCCTTCACCAGACCGCGATCGGCCAGAGCCTCAATGTAGGGAGTGGCCCAGTGGCCCCCTAGGTCGGTAAAGCGGCTGGGCACCGGAGTGGCTGGAGTCAGCGGCTTGTCCAATGGTGTGGGGATTGCAGGTGCGGGAGGCGCAGGGGAAACGGTGGGGCGATCGAGCAGCACCGGCGGTACGGCGGCAGGGTCAGGCCACTGGCTGGCCAACAGATTAACTGGCCCCACCAGCCCCGTAGGAATCACGTCGTTGCCCACGAGAGTTAGCGCCGGTTGGGTGTCGTTGCGCAGATCGGCCTGGCGGTTGTAGCGCAAAATGTTGCCCGCTGGGTCGTCGGGCTGACCCAGGTCGGGGCGACCGGTGTCTTGCACTACCAGGCCAGCGGTTTGGTTTTGCACCAGCCGATTGTGCCGCAGCACTGGGCTAGCGGCCCCGGCCACCTGCACCCCCACCTGGTTATTTGAGCACTGGCAGCCGCGCAGGAGGGGGGCCGAGTTTTGACCGAGATAGATACCAGTGCCGCAGCGCTCTACCGTGCAGTCTTGCACCTCGCCCCGGGCTTGGTCGACAAAGCTGAGGCCGCGATCGCCGCAGTCATTTACCCCCGTTTTTGCCACTAGGGGACGGCTAGCCCCCGATACCTGAAGCCCCACCTTGCACTGGCTGACGCGACAGGCTCGCACTAGGGGCGCGCCCGAGCCAATTAAGATGCCAACGCCCTGAGGGTTTTGCACCGTCACCCCCCGCAGCTGGCCCTGACCCTGAATAATTAACCCTACTGAAATCGCCCCTGGCCCTGACCCGCCGCCTGCGATCGCAATCCCCTGACCCTGGGTCGATTCCTGGCCCGCGATTATCACGCCGTCCGGCACGGTGATGGGGAAGCGTTCGCCCGTGGCAGCGCTGTAGGTGCCGGGGGCGAGCTTGATCAGCGTGTTGGCCTGGGCCGCTCCGAGGGCAATCGTTAGGGTTTTGTAGGGCAGGTGGGGGCGGCCCGAGGGTTCATCAATCCCGCGGTTGGGATCCACATCGAGGGTTTTAGCTATAGTGTCCAACGGGGAGATCTCCTAACGGCAGCAGGAAATGCGGCGGTTGGCTCAGAATGTCGCTATGCCAGAATACCGTTATGATTAAGCCAGTTAAAAGGATAGGGCGAAAGTTGTGATTGCGGTTGCCGTTAGCCTAAATCTAGTGATTGCGCTGTTTTGCTTTTATGTGGCCTGGCAGGTATGGCAGTTGAGCAAAAGTCTGGGGGCCGTGGCCGACGCGCTGACGACTTGGGAGCGCAATACCCACAACACCCTCAATCCCATTGTGATTCCTCCCGCTATTTTGCGCGGCCAAGCAGGCACAGCCTACCTTAGACAACGCTACAGCCTACTTCAGCTCCAGCTTCAACGCCTTCAGCAGCTCATGGCTATGGTGGGTCTGCTGCCCCAGGCCAGCCGTTGGCTAGGAATGAGCCGCCGGTTCAGCCCCAGGGCCAACGTGGCTTCTGCTAAAAGGCGGTAGGATTGCCTTAGCTCTAGCCGGTTAAGGGATTGGGCAGAGGTCGGGGCAACGGTTTGGCAAGCACAGGATAAAGACATTATGAGCGAGAAACAGTCAGGGGGGTTTGTTGGCGGAGTGCTGCTAGGAGCCGCTATAGGCGCAGTGGCAGGGCTGCTGGTGGCTCCCCGTACCGGGCGCGAAACCCGTCGCATTCTCAAAAAATCAGCTGATGCCTTGCCTGAGCTGGTCGAAGACTTAGCCACCAGCGTCAATCTTCAAGCCGATCGCCTGTCGGAAACCGCTTTAGTTAATTGGGACCACACGCTGACTCGGCTGCGGGCGGCGATCGCCGCCGGTCAAGAGGCCAGCCGCCAGGAATATGAGCAGCTTCGCCAGTCCGCACCCGTGGTCAGCAACGGGTCTACCCAGGAGTAGGAGCACCCATTTTGGCCGACCCGCTGTTTTGGCTAGCTCTATCGTTTTTGCTGGTTGTCATCAGTCTGACGGCGGTGCTGATGGTGGCCATACCGGCCATGCGCGAGCTGGGTCGCGCTGCCCGTAGCGCCGAAAAATTCTTTGATACCCTGGGTCGCGAGCTGCCCCCCACCCTGGAGGCCATTCGTCTCACGGGGTTAGAAATAGTGGAGCTCACCGACGACGTCACTGAGGGCGTGCAGAGTGCCGGGCAGGTGGTGCAGCAGGTTAACCAAAGTATTTCTACTGCCCAGACCGGAGCTAAGCGCCTAAATACCGGCACCAAAACTTTTATGGCCGGGGCCCGCGCTGCCTGGCAAGCCTGGACGAAGAATCCGTCGCCTCAGCCACCGCCTCGCCGCCCCGCCAAATCAGCTCAGACACCTCAACCCGTTATTCAGCCTGGCGATCGCGCCCCCATCCCCACCCCACGACCGCTGGAGCTTGAGGACGGCCACAGGGAAAACCAGAGCGATGACGCGGCCTCCCCGGAGGGAAATCGCACCCTTCCCGGTAACCTTGATATCCCGCTTCCTCAGCTCGAAGAAACCACCCTTCACACGCTCCCCGAGGCTGGGCTAGAGACCATCCCCACCGCCGACTCTTCTGAGCTATTGCCCAGTCGGTCGACCCAGCAAACCCAGCACCGTCCCAGCACCGAGCGAGACTAGGGGCTTCGGCTGTTGAAATGCTTTAACCAACCAATTGAGCTGCCAGCTTTACCTCAAACACCTGCTCAAAGTAGGCCTTTTTATAGTCTAGATTCCACAGTTCTGAGGCGCAGTCGTCATTGGGGTTGGCGGCCCGCACCTCTATGGTCAGCAAGTGGGCGTCAGCATCGAAGTTGCAGTGAATGCTCTTAACAGCCCCAATTCCACGGCGATCGAGGGCCACCGCCAGGCGCAGCAGGGCGCTGAGGTGAGTAATCATCTGTCGGTGGTAGCGGGTGGGCAGATTGCGATAGTTATCGTGCTTCTTTTTAGGGGCGCTCTTACGGTGATAGCGAGCGATGTTAGCGATCACCTCCAGCTCGGTTTCGGTATAGCCCAGCAGCTCGCCATGGCGGATCAGATAGTAAGAATGCTTATGGTGCGACGAGTGGCTGACAAAATGGCCGCAGTTGTGCAGGATGGCGGCGGCCCAGAGCAGTTCTTTTTCTAGATTGCCCCAGGTGTGCAGGCTGCCTCGGGTTTGCTCAAACAGATCCATCGCAAACTCAGCCACCCGCTTTGAGCGGTCGAAGTGCACCTTATATTTCTTCGCGGTTTTGAGAATGTTGCGCTGCCGTACCGACTTTTGAAACTGCATCCGGTCTTCGATCAGACCGTGGGTGAGCATCCAGTCAACGACGACCCCCTCCCGCAGGGCACGCTCGCAGATGGTAATGCTCTCAGCATTGAGGAGCCCCATAGTTTCATGCAAAATCACCGCTCCCGCTACGACAATCTCGGCGCGGCGCGGCGACATTTCGGGCAGGGCTAGCCGCTCGGCGTAGGTGGCGTGGCGCAGGGTTTCGACCAGCCGCGAGATCTCGTCGTAGCTCATCTGAAACCCGTTAAGGGGATTGGGCACCAGGCCCAGTCGCTCGGCAGCGATGACTGCGGCTAGGCACTCAATGGTGCCCGAGGTACCCATCAGCTGCATCGGCTCTCCGTCTTGGAGATGGTGCTTAAGCTTGGTGGTGTTGGGTTCTATCATGCCCCGCACGTAGGCTCGCAGAGAGCTAAACTCGGCATCTGAAATGGGGTCAGTGGAAATAAACTGGGCCGTGAGCCGCACCGCCCCCACCTTGGTGCTGCTGAGAAAGCGATGGGGTTCGCCGGTGCCCAAAATTAACTCGGTGGAGCCGCCGCCAATGTCGATGATGGTGTGGGGCTGGCCATTAAACTCTACGCCCGAGAGCACGCCCAGGTAGATGCGCCGCGCTTCTTCGGTGCCCGAAATCAGGTTGAGGGCCAGGCCAACTTCTGTGTAAACCCGCTCAACAAATTCTTGGCCGTTGCTGGCCTCCCGCACAGCGCTGGTGGCTACCGCCACAATATCTTCGGCCTGAAGGCTAGTGGCGATCGCACAGCAGCGTTTTAGCGCCTTGATCGCCCGCTCCATAGCGGCCTCCGACAGCCCCCCCGTGGCTGCATTGAAGTCGCCTAGGCGCACGGTCTCTTTCTCGCGATCGACAATGGTAAAGGCGGGTAGATCAGGCTGAATTTTGACAACCACCATGTGAATCGAGTTAGTGCCCACATCGATGGCCGCCAAAACGCGATCGCTAGTAATTTCTGGCGGGGCAAAGTCAGAAAAATCGGTAATCGATGCGAACTCGCGGGTCGAAATAGTGCCTGTCATAGTCGCCCATGCTGCGTTTGTTTCAAATCTTACCTGTCCCGCTGCACCCCATCAGGACCGGGAATAAACTTTACTCAGACTAAATAAAGTAGGGAGGGAGTTGGGGGATAGGAAAGATAAGGGAGATAGAGAAGATGGGGAGCTAGAGAGAGCCATAGAAACCCTTACCTCTCACCCCTTACCCCCCACTCCCTCACCTTCCTCATCTCCCTCACCTTCCCCATCGCCCCGATCCCCCTGCTAGCGCTGGCGCTAAACTCATGGGGACACACGTGGAGAGACCATGACCGTTGACTACGACGCAGTGATTCTCGGCGGCACGGTGCAGGGGCGTGAGGCCGCTGCCTTTGCGGTGCGAGAGGGTGCGCGGGTAGCCCTGGTTGAGCCTCCAGGCGAAGTAGAGCGGCAGGTTCGTCGGCAGATTGTGCTTACCACCCTAGCTCAAGCTGGAGCCTCTCAAAGCCAAACCTGGGAGTCGTTGAAATCTCGGGTCAAAGCGCTAGAGGCGATCGCCTACCCCCACCTGAATCTCGATGGCTTGGCCACTAGCGGTGTGGATATAGTGCTAGAACCCGGCCAATTTAGCCCTCGGCCGAATCTGGCGGTGACGACGTTGACGCGGCGACTGCGATCGCGCGGCTACCTCCTCGCCCCCAATACCGCCGTTACCATCCCCGATATTCCTGGGCTAGCCGAAACCCCCCAACTGAGCCTCGACACGCTGCTAAACTTGGCGGTGCTGCCTGAGTCGGCGATCGTGCTGGGACGCAGTGCGGCGGCGATCGCCCTGGCCCAAGCCCTGGCTCAACTCGGTTGCCACACCACCCTAGTCACCCGAGGCGACACACTCCTCGCCACCGAAGACCCTGATATATCTGCTTTTGTGGAAGCGCTCCTGGAGGCGGCAGGAGTAACCCTCAAGCTTAACACTCGCTTAGACGCGATTCATTACAAAGATAGCGTTGAAGTCTTGTTAGCCAGTGGTGACTTACTCAAGGCTCAAACCCTGGTACTAGCTACCGCTTCCCACCCTGCCTTGGGGCCGCTCTACCTCAGCAGCATCGGCATTCAGCCTCAAATAGTTCACGGCGTTGCCACCGCTTTATCTGTGAACGATCGCCTCGCTACTGCCCATCCCCGAGTGTTTGCCTGCGGCCCGGCCCTAGGTGGCTACTGGGCCGAATCAACCGACCGCCAAGAGGTGGCGATCGCCCTGCGCAATGCGCTCTACCTGCCGCTGCGAAAGGTTTCCTTTCTCAACCGCCCTGCCCTGCTCCACACCACGCCAGAATATGCGCGGATCGGGCTCACCGCTGACCAAGCCCGTCACTGGTACGGCAGCGAAGCAACTGTGGTGCAAGTCGCTTTCGGTCAAGTTCTTAAGACCCACTACGGTAACGACATCACGGGCTTTTGCCGGTGGATAGTGCGCGCCGATGGGCAGCTGCTCGGTGCCCAAATTTGCGGCCCTGGAGCCAGCGAACTCATGCACACGGTAGCGCTGGCGATCGACCAGAATATTTCGCTGCCGCGGCTCGATCAGGTGCCAACGCTATCTCTCAGCCAAGCGGAGATCATTCCCTTAATGGTGAGCGAGTGGCAGCGGCAGCGCTGGCGGCACGGCACTTGGCGACGAGACTGGGCCGAGAACTGGTTTAACTGGCGGCGATCGCGGCGACGGCGGCTGTAAACAGGTAGGGGCCAACACCGTTTGCCCCTGTAGGGACTCGGATTTTCGACTACAGCCTTAGCGCAAGCTTTCGCAGGCAACACCGTCGCTATCGCCATCGAGACGGTGAGGGTCACCAGGGGTGGCGTTAAGCACAGCCTGAGCTTGTTCCCAGGTGGCAAAGTCGCCACAGTCGCAATCGCCAGACACACAGGCGGGCAAATTGGTCGGAGTCGCTGAAGGCGGGTTAACGGGAGCTGGCACAACAGCCGGTGGTGGATCCGTTGGGGTGGGGGATGTCCCGCCCCGACGAAAATCCCAGGGCATGGTGGGGTTGGGCTGGCTCCAAAAGTTGCGGCGAGCGTTGCGGGCCGCAGATTCGGCCTGGCGGTAGTCGTCAGCGGTGGCAGCGCAGCCAGAAATGTACTGTTCGTAAACGACGGCGTAGCCTTCACCCACCAGCTGTAGGCCAACCGATTGGCCGCCGCTGTAGATTTCAGCCACGGTTCTGCCGTAGCGATCGCGTTCAATCGCCCGCACCTCCACCATCTGCCCAGTCGAGAGCAACTGCCGCAGCCGCAGCGTTGCCTCGGGGCCGAAGGCTTGGCTGCTTTCGGGCGCATCCACACAAGCTAGACGAATGGTGATCGAGCCATCCTGCCCCTGCACACGCAGCGTATCGCCATCGCCCACAGAGACTACGGTTGCGGTGGGTAGGGTTTTAGCGGCAGCTTGGTGTGCATCTTGATCAGTGACGGCTGCTAAGGAATTTTGCTCACCGGTTGAAGCCTCGGCAATCTCTTGCTCTCTAGGTTGGGCACCAACAGCCCCTATCTCAGGCAAAGCCGAGCAACCAGAGAGCAAGACGAGCAGTCCCAAACTAGACAACCCCTCAATCAGGGCCGTCACATATCGACTTCGGGTTAGGGGCATTGTTGGGGCCAGTTATGCGATCGCTAGTTTCACAGAGAATGTCACCCTCTATACCAAGGATACCTATCCCAGTGATGCAGTTCAGGCAAGAACGTACTCAATCTAGCTAGACCAAGAGACAGCGATCGCTTCCCTCGCCCAAGGTTTAACCCATCAACATGACCGTATCCAGCACGTGGATGATGCCATTGTCGGCTTCAATGTCGGCAGCGAGTACCGTGGCATTTTTTACCTCAAACGCCTCATCATCAGAGAGGTTGTGAATGGGTATGGTCGCACCTTCAAGGGAACCCACCGTGCCGAGTTTGATCAGTTCATCCTTGGTGTATTTGCCCGCCACTACATGAAACTTGAGAATACGCCCCAGCTGAGGCGGATTTTGCACCAGGGTTTGCACCGTACCGGGGGGCAGCTTTGCAAAGGCGGCATCATTCGGCGCAAAGACCGTAAACGGCCCGGGGCTTTGCAGCGCTTCAACCAACCCCGCCGCCTGAACGGCGGCAACTAGGGTGGAAAAGCCTTCGGTATTGACAGCGATATCGACGATGGTAGGCATGGGGGTGGATGGGTGAGGGGTGGATGGGTGAGGGGTGGATGGGTGAGGGGTGGATGGGTGACTGGGTAATCAGGAGGCTGACTCATCCACTCATCCACCCATCTACCCATCTACCGGTAGTCCTGCCGCTGAACATCGCGCAGCCGAGCCTCAGGGCGCACAAAGCGATCCATTTGGGCTTCGAAGAATTGGCGGTTGGCCATTAGGTGGCGAGGGTTTTGGTCATCGAGGGGGTAGAGCAGTGCTGCCCGCAGAGCCTGGATCACCGCTGAGGTGACGTTGTACATCGATCGCTGAAAGGTGATCCCCAACTGGATCAGCATGTCGTCCTCGCCGCGACAGTGCTGCTGGTAATACTCCAACAGGTAGGGCGGCAGGAAGTGAAGCATGTCCTGCATTAGCAGTGTCGGGGGAATGCCCGCGCTGCCCACCGGGAAGACGTCGGCGTAGAGAATGCCATAGTGGAAGTCGTTTTGATCCTGCGGCACCTGACCAGCTTGGGCGTTGTAGGATTTGGTGCCTCGGAAGGGGGCGGTGCGGTAGAACACGGCTTCCACGTAGGGTAAAGCCGCTTCATACAGCCAGGTGAACCCACAAGATTTGGGGATCAGCTCGAAGCATTCGTCGCCCACATAAACGTGGTGGTAGATGGGGCGACCAGCCACGGCAAAGATGCCGTTGACCAAAAAGTCCATGGCGGCGGGCACGCCCGCAAAGCCACCTTCGTCATAGATGTCACTCATCTCGAAGAAGACCGGGGCCATCACTTCCCAAAACAGGCCCAGGTTGGAGTAGTAGGAGAGTTCGCGGCACTTTTCATAAAACATCTCGGGGAAGAGTTTGTGCAGCCCCAGCATGGCTGGGTTGCCCTTAAAGTAGGCGCGGATGGCGCGATCGCATGCCCCCTTATATTCCTCGGTATATAGATAGTCGTTGAACCGGCCGCCCATATCCTGGTGCCAGAGCATGGCCCGCATGCAGGCTTCGGCGAACTCCATGTTGACGCGATCGTGCCACAGGTGGTGGAACAGCTTGGGCAGTTTGCGCTTCAGCTCGCCCTTCTCCATAAATTCCAGCAGCTCTGGATGGGCTGTAGCTTCCCCCCGCCAAATTCGTAGGTCGGCGGTGTCACCCGCGTAGTGGTTGGGCAGGTCGAGGTACTCCTGGGGCAAAAAATACTTAAAGGCCGGTATGGGGTTCAAAAACACCCGCTCGGCAATGTAGAGCAGGTCGCGCCAATAGAAATCCATCGGCACGGCGTAGGCCTTGTAGATGCCGATGATCTGCATCAGGTTCTCCGGCGTGTCGGGCAGCATCGAGCCGCCGGCCTCTAGCCGGTGAATCACGTCGGCGTGGGGGTGGGTGGAGGGAGGGATGAGGGTTTGAGGTTGGGTGAGGGTGGGCATAGGGGTGAATGGGTTGGGGGTGGATGGGTGGGAGAGTTGTAAATGTTTAGTTTTGAGTTTTGAATTAGATTTGTTTCGGGAAGAACTTAAAATTCAACACTCAAAACTTTTGGCATGGGCAAAAAAGCGCGAATTCGGTCAATTTCGATCTGTTTGCTGCGGCGGGGCGACGAGATTCTTGTCCACGAGGCCTACGACTCGGTGAAAGAGCGAGGCTTTGCGCGCCCTCTGGGGGGCGGCATTGACTTTGGAGAAACCAGTGCCGAGGCGGCGATTCGCGAAATCAAAGAGGAGTTGGGGGCCGACATCACCGGGGTGGAGCTGCTGGGCATCGTGGAAAACATCTTTGTCTACGAGGGCGAGCCGGGGCACGAAATCGTGTTTGTTTACGATGGGCGGTTTGTGGATGAGTCGCTCTACGGGCAGGAGAGCCTAGATGTGGTGGAGGGGAAGCGGCAGTTTAAGGCGGTTTGGCGATCGCCCGCCGACCTCCGCGATGGCCCCCACCAGCTGGTTCCCGAACAAATTTGGGATTTCCTCTAAGTCCCACCGATCGCCGTAGGGTGCATTAGGCCGTAGACCCCTCTCGCTTTTACCGAACCATTTTGCTTTGGCCGTAATGCACCATCGCGGAAATTTATACCTTGGGTATATCGCGTTATGGGATGGTGCATTGCTTCGCGAATGCACCCTACGGGGTTGGGGGTCAGGGCAGGGTGGGGAGGGTGGCGATGGGGAGGGCGATCGCCCCATCGGGCTGCACCTCGAGCTCCTGAATTACCTCATCGGCGACGACCTCAGTAGTGAAGATAGGGATGTTAGACACCATCAGGCTGGCGGTCGGTTCGCCCCACTTCACCAGCCAGTTGGGCTGAATACCGAGGAACAGAATGAGCCCAGCGAGAATATAGGCGGGCAGTTTTTCAGAAAAGGTGACCTTGGGGAAATAGGCGATCGCATTGTCTAGCCGCCCAAAGCAGGTGCGGTTGAGCAGAATCACGAAGTAGACCGCCGTCAGGCCCGTGCCAATCACCCCCAGCAGGGTCTGCACCGGGTAGGCGGCATAGCTGCCCTGAAACACCAGAAACTCCGTCACGAACCCCACCAGTCCGGGGATACCGGCGCTGGCCATGCCCCCCAGCACCAGCAGCGCGCTGACCATGGGCAGCCCTCGCACCGGGTTCATTAGCCCGTTCAGCACGTCCAGTTCGCGGGTGCCGACTTTGGTCTCAATCACCCCGACCAGGTGAAACAGAATGGCCAGAATAATGCCGTGGGAAACCATTTGGCTCACCGCCCCGGTCAGTGCCAAGTCGGTCATCGCCGCGCCGCCCAGCAGCACGTAGCCCATGTGGCCAATCGAACTATAGGCCACCATGCGCTTGATGTCTTTTTGGGCGATCGCCGTCACCGCTCCATAGAGCACGCTCACCGCTGCCCACCCCGCCAGGTAGGGCGAAAACTGCGCCCAGGCATCGGGGAACAGCCCCAGACCAAAGCGAAATAGACCGTAGGTACCCAGCTTAGCCAGCACCCCGCCCAGCATCATCGCCACCGGGGTCGAGGCCGACACATAGGTATCGGGCAGCCAGGTGTGAAACGGCACCAGGGGAATTTTGATGCCAAAGGCCACCAGCAGCAGCCCTAGCAGCACTCCCTGCCACACCATCGGCAGGTCGTGGCCCATCACCGCGTAGTAGGTAAAGTCTTTAGCGCCGCTGAGCCAGACGGTACCGAGGAACCCGGCCAGCATCAGCGCGCCAGACAGCGCCGTGTAGAGCAAAAACTTGGTAGCCGCATAGGCTTTCTTCTCGCCGCCCCAGATAGCAATCAGCAGATACAGGGGCACCAGTTCAATCTCGTAGAGCAAGAAGAACAGCATCAGGTTTTGAGCCACAAAGGCTCCTGCCACACCGCTGCTCACCAGCAGCATCAGACTGTAAAAGAGCCGAGGTCGCTCAATTTGTGGGTTACTGCTCCAAATCGCGATCCAGGTGATCAGGCTGTTCAGCGCCACCATCAGCAGCGAGAGGCCGTCCAGACTGAGTTCGTAGTTGAGCCCTAGGGCAGGCAGCCAGGGCAAAAATTCGTGGAACTGAAAGCCGCCAAAGGCTAGATCAAACTGAGTGAATAGATAAAGAGTCCACAGCAGGGCGGCCCCGGAGGCAATTAGGGCACCGTTGCGGGCCTGTTGGCTGGGGAGGCCTGGCCAAAGGGAAATGGCGATCGCCCCGAGGAGAGGGATTAGGAGGAGGGGAGTGAGCATGGTGTTGGTGGATGGGTAGGGGGTGGATGGGTAGGGGGTGGATGGGTAGGGGGTGATGGGGTGATGGGTGACGGGGGATTAAACGCCCCAACTTCCTTGCTCCCCCACTCCACAGCTGTCTAAAACAGCGCCGATAGCGCCTGCCAGTTCATCAAAATCCCGAGTCCGGCAACGCCGAGGGCAATGGTGAGCACATAGAACTGAAGCTGCCCAGTGTTGCCATATTTGAGGGTTTCGCCGCTAAAGAGCGAGGCCAGGCCCACGGCATTGACTAGGCCATCAACCACGTAGCGATCGAGCCAATCAGTCATGCGCGACAGCACATCCACACCCAACACAAAGGTGTTGCGGTAGAGCTTAGGGGTGTAAAAGTCGTAGGCCAGCAGGTTTTGCAGGGGCTTTTGAATCAGCTTGCCTGGGTCTTCAACCATGCGGTTGACGTAGAGCAGGGTGCCGATCGCCGCCCCGAGAATGCTGGACCAGGTGAGCAGCAGAGCCATGTCTTGGCTAATCTCAGCCCAGGTGGGCAGCAGGTTGAACTGGGCCATGACCAACGGCAGGTGCAAGGCGAAACCAGCGACGATCGCCAGCGGCAGCACAATGAACCAGATCGGCTCGGGCGATCGCATTGTCATCTGCTGGGTCTTGCCAGCAAATATCAGACCCAGCAGCCGGGCCAGGCTAAAGGCCATCAGCCAGTTCACCAGCAGCACGATCGCTACCAGCAGACCGCGATCGCTGTGCCAGAGGCCAGACACCAGCGAGAGCATGGCCCAAAACCCACCGAGGGGAGGCAGGGCCACCAGGCTAGCGGCACCCGTAATCATGGCGATCGCGGTAACGGGGCGGCGGCCCCACAGGCCGCCCATTTGGGTCAGGTCTTGGGTGGTGATATTGATAATGATCGAGCCTGCGCCCATGACCAGAGCCGCCATGCCCAGGGCATAGATCAGGGCCAGCAGCAGGGCGGCACCGGGTTGGTGAGCGCCGAGAGCGATAAACATCAGCCCCATGTAGGCACTGCTGAGGTACGAGAGCACTCGCTTAATGTCAATTTGAGCCGCAGAGATCAGCGTCGCGCCGATCGCCGTCACCGCCCCGACCGCGATGGCAAAGGCTGAGGCCGTCGACGACAGGGCAATCACGGGCTCCAACTCCACCAGCACCCAGATGCCGGTCGTCACCACCACCGAATTGCGCAAAATGGTGCTGGGCAGCGGGCCTTCCATCGCCTCATCCAGCCACAGGTGCAGAGGGAACTGGGCGCATTTACTCATCGGGCCAGCAATTAGGCCAATACCAATGAGCGTGATCAACCCAGGATCCACATTTGCGGTTTGGGCCCAGGCCGCCAGCTCCCGAAAGTCCCAGGTGTGGGCGAGAGGATAGATGGCCAGCACCGCCATCAGCAGCACCAGGTCACCGACTCGCTTTGTCAGAAACGCGTCTCGGGCTCCGGTCACCACTAAGGATTGGTTGTACCAAAAGCCCACCAGCAGATAGGTGCCCAGGGTCAAAATCTCCAGCAGCATGTAGGCAAACAGCAGCGAGTTGCACAGCACCAGGGCGCACATACCCGCCTCAAACAGCGCCATCATGGCGAAAAAGCGTCCCCAGCCCCAGTCCATCTCCAGGTAGCCCACAGCGTAGATCTGCGACAGCAGATTCAGCGTGGTAATCAGTACACAGGCCCCTAGGGTAATCAGCGAGGCCTCTAGGGGAATGGCCAAATTTAGTCCCGCCACATCCAGCCAAGAGGCAAAGAAAAACTGGGGTGACGACTTCCCCCAGAGGGCCAAGAACGCCAGCAGGCTGTGAACCAGGGCAAGGGCCGTCATCACAACGTTGATGTACCCTGCCGGGCGCGGCCCAGTGCTACGAATAAAGGCCGGTGACCAGGGAATAGTCAGCAGCGCTCCCATCAGGGGATATAGGGGAATCAGCCAGCTGGTTTGGGCAATAATTGGAGTCATAGACGAGGCATCCTCGGGCAAAAGGACAGCGAAAGCATTACCTGGCAGGGGTTGGCAGCGGTTTCAGCCCAGACACTGAGTGCCCAGGGCAGGATTGACCTTTGTCAATCAAATCGCTATCTGAATAGACTTGAGCCTATTTTCAATAGAGTTTAGCCAATGCCTAGCCCAAAAAGAAAGGGGTAAATTGATTAAATGCTATTTGATTTTTGTTCCTGATTGATAATTTTCAATAATGCTTATCTGTTTTACCCCTCGCCTCCCTCAGCTTCTCTCAAAAACATCCTGACGTCGCGATCGCTTCCCGAAAAGTAAATTAGTAGCGATGAAGCCCCCCTGACGCCCCCTCAGGCATCGCCACGCCTCAGCGGTTTTAGTCATCAGGGGAAACAACGTGGCCGATAATCATTGGTTGACAAGGGCCGAACGCGCTTTAGTTGTAGGGTCTGGCGTCGGTGCCGTGGCGTCGATTGCTGCCCAAAACATTGCTCTGGCCTCGGCACCGCTCACGGTGCTGGCGGCGGTTGGGCTACTCAACCGCACCCGTGTTGAGCAGCAGCTTGAAGAAGCCCAGGAAAAGCTCGCCCGCCAGCACCGTCAAACCGGGCACCGCCTCACCAACCTGACCAAACAGGTGACGGCTATGCCTTCGCCCGAGGCGCTGACCAACTTTCAGCGGGCGGTGATGGATCGCAACAACCACTCCTTCATCCGCTTTGCCAAGCAAATCAACGGCCTCAAAGCCCACGTTGACGAGCGACTTGAGGCGCTGCCCGTTCCTGACCTAGCTGACATCAACCAGCAGATTGCCCAGCTCCAGGAGCAGTCGGCCGCGGCCCAAGTGAGCTTCGAAAACCTCAACACTTACATGCAGCGGCTGGCCACCACGCCTCGGGTAGAAGCCGCCGAAAACAAGCTCTCCCAGGTCAAAACCGACCTGATGCAGACGCGGGTGAGCCTCGAGAACTTGCGCTCAGAAACCCGCATCCTGGTCACCAACCTGCAAGACGCTCTGGGGCAAATCGATCGCCGCTGGCAGGAGTTTCCCCAGACCAATGCCCCTGGCCAATACCGGGCTGGAATGGGGGAGGTGGTCAAGGCCATGGCTGCCCTGGTGCCCCAGTCAGAATTTAGCCGGCTAGTAGATCACGTCAAAGAATTGACTCGCCAGCAAACCCGCATAGAACAGGCCCTCACCAAAATTCCGGTGGGCACGGTAAACGGGTTGCCGGCGACACCGCCCAGCACCGCCGAGCTAGAGCGCCTGACCGCTGAGGTGCAGCATTTGCAGCAGCAGGTCAGCCGCCAGGAAACCGCTGGCCACACCCAGGAACAGGTGCAGCAGGTGGTATCGCAATACCTAGGGCAGGTGAAGGCCCAGGTGGCCCAGCTGGAGGGAGTAACGCGATCGCTCTCCGAACGGCAGCAGCAGTTCACGAGCCAGCTGGTCACCGCCCCCGACGACGCCGCAAATCGCAAAGCTCTGATGCAGCTAGCACGGCGGGTACAGCAGACCGAAACCGAGCTCAAAACCTCGCGCCAAGAGCCCGTAGCCATAGCCAAGCCGCTGCCCTTACCCCAGCCCGACTGGATCATTGACTTCCCTGTGGCCAACGCCGTGGAACCCCAGGCCATGGCCAGCCGTCACGCCCTTGAGACTGCCCTCAAAACTGCCACGCGGCGGGTGCTGCTAGTGTGGCCCTGGGCGAGCTACGTCACCATTGACGACAGCCTGCTAGAGCAATTTCGCCAGCTGCTCGATCGCGGCGGCCAGCTCGAGATTGGCTGGTGCCACCGGGGCGACCAGCACGATGGCCGCCTGGCGTGGCGCATCAGCCAGCGCTGGGGCACCGAGTCGAGCCAGCTCCAGTTGCTCAAGGCCTCCCTCAATCAGCTCTTGCCCCTGCGAGAAAACTACCCCGATCGCTTTAAATTCAGAATTATGGGCACGGCTGAGAGCTATCTGGTCTGCGACAGCGGTAGCAGCGCCCCCGCTGACACCATGGGGAACACCTACGCCGTTGTCAGCCTCAAGGCGCTGCCCACCCAGAGCGCCGCCATCCCTGATCTAGACGCCAAGCTGCGCACCGCCGAACCCGCTGTCGTCCAAGCCCTCATGCAGCGCTTCCACGACCCGGCCATTCCCCCTGGGGACACTGTGGCCTTCTTTAACCGAGGTACTACCCGCCACGACCTGCGCGACCAGCCCGGAGCAATTAGCGACTACAGCCAGGTAATTAACCTCCAGCCCGACCACGCCATTGCCCTCAACAACCGCGGGGTGGCCCAGCTCGAACTCAACCAGGTCGAGGCCGCCGAGGCTGACCTCAGTGAGGCGATTCTGCAAAACGGCAAGCTGTTTGCTCCCCACTGCAACCGGGGCTGGTTGCGCCTAGAGCAGCGCCGCTACGCCGCGGCGATCGCCGACTTTACCCAAGCCGTGACTCTCAAGCCCCACCTGCCCATGGCCTACGTATACCGGGGCAGTGCCCTACACAAGCTGGGCGACTTCAAAGGCGCGGTGCGCGACTACAGCGACGCCATTGCCTGCGGCGACCCCATTGCGCTGCCCTACTGCTACCGCAGCGCTGCCTACCAGAGCCAGGGCGATCAGGCCAGGGCGATCGCCGATCTAGAGCGAGCCAGCGCCTATCTCGAGGCCCAGGGCGATCGCCAGGGTCTCTCCTCCGTGCAGCGTACCCTGAGCCGGTTGCAGAGTATGACAGCGTAGGAGGACGAGGGAGTGAGGAAGGTTAAGGAAGCAACAGTTTCTTGTCTTTAATCTAATTTCCTCATCCTTCCCATCTACTCCTTACCCATCCACTCATCCACCCCCTACTCCCTTACTCCCCTACGCCCCCACTTCCTCTGCTACTGGACTCTCCTCCATAGCCGGCCTCAGTGCCAGATACAAACACGCGCCTACCAAAGGAAGTGCCAGCACCGCCGCTACAATCCAGGGCTGACTCATGCCCCGGCGGGCCATGTCGTCGCGCAGCAGCACCGGGAACAACAGCCACAGGGCAACAAAGTCCAGCGACATGACGTGGATAAAGCGGCTGGTCTGCCACTGCTGCCAAAAATCAGGCCAATCTCCTTTAAGTAATGCAAAGGCAGCTAGGGCGATCGCCCCCGCCGCTAGCACTGCCCCTAGCCAGCGAGATTCCAATAGGCGCAGCAGCGCACTTTTGGGGCCGCTAAAGCTGGGGTGAGGCTGTCGCAGCGCTAAGTAGGGCAGCAGCGCAAAAGCTCCCACCGCAAACGACACCACCACAAAGGGCCAGGCCCGCTGCTTTTGTTCGTGGCCGTCCACCAGAGCCACCGCGGCGTAAACCATTGGCCAAATTCCCATAGCGTTAAACAGGGCTATGACGGTAGGGTTAATGCCCTCCCACGCGCCCGTGGAAAGTTTTAAGATCAGTTCAGCGGTGTCAGGGCGATTGGGAGGAGCAAGTATAAATGCATACAGAATAAACCCAAACCAAACGCCCCAAAAAATCAATCGATTCATGCCTTGTCGAGTGCTAAGTTTCTCACCAAATTATCAAACAAAAGCAACGAAGTCTGTCAGCCTAGAAGAAAGCAAATAAGCTGTATTCAAGCCACACAGCCCCCATGTATAGCGATTGTAAAAAAATAATTAAACACATTTTGAACTGTAAATTTATGTTCCTGAGTCTTAGTTAAAGAAGCGTTAACCTTACTCATAAATCTCATTTTTAAGGTCGCTTTTCATACCCCTTCACAGTCTGTATGCCCCAGTTTTGGGAACCTGCCGTGCCATTAGTCGCCCCCCGTGAGTCTGGCGCTTCCCCGACTCACCATAGAAGCATTATGCACATTAAATATTTCCTCGAGCTTTACGAAGCTGGCTATCGTGACTTCACCGGCATTAGCCTGGCCGGTGGTGACTTTAGCCATCACATTTTGGTAGACGTGGACCTCAGCCGCGCCAATCTTAAAGGTGCCAACCTCAGCCGCTCCTTTCTCACCCAGGCTAACCTCGACTACGCCACCCTCAACTGGGCGAACCTGAGCTTTGCCAAAATGAGCGAGACTCACCTGAACCAAGCAGACCTCACCAAGGCCAACCTGCGTGGATCCTTCTTAGTACGAGCTGACCTGCGCAATGCCAAGCTCAGCGGCTGCGACCTGTGCCATGCCAACCTGCGCAATGCCGATTTGCGGGAGGCCAATCTCTGCGGCGCTAACCTGACCGGGGCCAATTTGCGCGGTGCGAACCTGAGCGGGGCCAACCTATCCTGGGCGCATCTCACCGGGGCCCGACTCAGTGGGGCCGACCTAGAGCGCACCTGCATGGATGCCGTCAACCTAGAAGGAGCCTGGCTCAACGGCGTAGACCTCCACGGTATGAATTTGGCTGGGGCCAACCTCAAAGAGGCCAAACTCAATGGGGCCAACCTCGACCACGCCAACCTCAGCTCGGCCAATCTTACCCACACCACCATGCGTGGGGTGAGTCTATTAGGGGCCGACCTCAGCGGCTCTGATCTGACCGGGGCCGTATTGTGGAACGGCATGCTTGACGGCGTAGATCTATCGCGGGCTGACCTCACCCGTGCCCACTTGGGGGAGGCGTCTCTTAAAGCAGCCGTGGTGGTGGGCACTGAGTTCACCGAGTCGGTGCTGCCGGAAGAAGCTCGCACCTACCTCTACGAAACGGTGCAGGGGGAAACCCGTTGGACCCACCGTCCAGCCCGGGAAACCCTGAACCAATCGCAGTTTGTCGATCGCATTCCCCAGCAGTGATGTCGCCCCCATCGTTAGGAGTCGTTCTGGTCACCGCTGGCTCTGAGGCCGAGGCCGAGAGCATAGCCCGCCATCTGGTAGAGGCCTGTCTAGCCGCTTGCGTCAGCGTGCTGCCGGTGCGTTCTATTTATCGTTGGCAGGGCAAAATTCACGCCGAGCCCGAGTGGCAGCTGATCGTCAAAGCCGACCTCAACCAGTTTGATGCGATCGCCCAGGCCATCACCCAGCACCACAGCTATGAGGTGCCCGAGATCATTGCTCTACCGATTGTGGCTGGTTTGCCCGACTACTTGAGCTGGCTCCAGGCCCAGGCGCAGCCGTTTTGAAAGCAAAAAAAGGACCGGCCAACGGCCAGCCCTTCAGCTACTCAAGGAGATTTGCAAACACAGTCAAGTCAACCTAACGCCGGTAGGCCAAAGCCACCTCACTCTCAATCTCAGCTGGCTCAGACACCAAAACCGTTTCGATCTGGATGGTTGGGCTTGGATTAACCTCAGTCTCTAGGGCTGCCGCCGCTTGGGCTTGCCAGCGCTGGCGCGTTAGCAGAGTGCCACCGGATAGCAGAGCGGCGATCGCTCCCACTCCACCAAGGGCTATCCCCAGAGCATTGGTGTCAGGCGAAGCCACCAAAAAGCCGTTAGGCCCATCGTTCGCTGTTGAGAGCTCAGAATCACCCCAATTAGACAGGATATAGCCAGAATACGCAGTTCCAGAGCCGACAGTGATTACAAGACCAACCACCGCTATAGAAGCCGCCAGGGCAGAACGAGAGAGAAGTTTCATAGCCAGATGGAGAGAGAACACCACAACGTAACGCCATTGTTGCGGCACTTGCTCAATTTCACAGCTTCAGGGGCTACAGAATCTCAGAAAAATCACGGCAGGCAGAGGGGAGATAAGGAAGGTGAGGGAGACGCAGAAGGTTGGGGAGATGGGGAGGTCGGGGAGAAAGCGTTGAAGGGGTAGGGTTGAAGATTGATCGCGGTTCCCCCGATCGCCCTTCCCTACAAACTAATTACAAGCAGGGGTTGAGCAGACGAAACTCTGTACCTGGAGTGGATACCGACCGCTGAAGGTCAAGACTTCCTGGCTTTTGGGCTTCACACCTAAAGAAAACCTTTGGGAGCATGGCCATCCTGAAAAAGTTGTTTAGGCTGTTGACAGTTTTGATGCCAGTAGCATTCTTTGTGGCATTCCGTTAACGTCCTACTACCCGCCCACCCTACAGTTTTCCGTAGAAATCCGTTTTAGACCTCCGACCGAACCGTTACCGAGAGTATTGATATGGCACAGAGTTTTGGTGTAATTGGGCTCGCCGTTATGGGCGAGAACCTGGCGCTTAACGTCGAGAGTAAAGGCTTTCCGGTGGCCGTGTACAACCGCACTGCCGCCGTGACCGAACGTTTTATGGAAAAGCGTGCCCAGGGCAAAAATGTTAAGGCCACCTACAGCCTTGAAGAGTTCGTGCAGTCGTTAGAGCGGCCTCGGCGCATTTTGGTCATGGTTAAAGCCGGGGCGCCCGTAGATGCCGTCATCGACCAGCTGCGCCCTCTGCTGGACGATGGCGACATGATTATGGACGGCGGCAACTCCCTCTACGAAGACACCGAGCGCCGCACAAAGGATTTGGAATCTACTGGCCTGCGGTTTATCGGTATGGGGGTCAGCGGCGGCGAAGAGGGAGCGCTGCTCGGCCCCAGCTTGATGCCTGGCGGCACCCGCGCGGCCTACGACTCGATCGAGCCCATCGTTAAGAAAATTGCGGCTCAGGTCGATGATGGCCCCTGTGTTACCTACATCGGCCCTCGCGGCGCGGGTCACTACGTCAAAATGGTGCACAACGGCATTGAGTACGGCGATATGCAGCTGATTGCCGAAGCCTACGACCTGATGAAGAGCGTATTGAGCCTCAACCACAACCAGCTCTTCGACGTGTTCGCGGAGTGGAATCTCACCGATGAGCTGAATTCCTTTTTGATCGAAATCACCGCCGACATCTTTACCAACATCGACGCCGAAACCGGTGAGCCCTTGGCTGAGCTGATTCTAGATGCGGCGGGACAAAAGGGCACAGGTCGCTGGACGGTGATGAGCGCCCTGGAGCTAGGCGTGGGCATTCCCACCATTACCGCCGCGGTGAATGCGCGGATTATGTCGTCAATTAAAGAGGAGAGGGTAGCGGCGTCTAAGGAGCTGAGCGGTCCCACGGCCAGTTTTGACGGCGATGTCAAAGCAGTGGTGAACAAAATTCGCGATGCGCTGTACTGCTCAAAGATTTGCTCCTATGCCCAGGGCATGGCGCTGATTGGCGCGGCCTCTAAGGCCTACGAGTACGATGTCAACCTAGGTGAAACGGCTCGGATTTGGAAGGGGGGCTGCATTATTCGGGCGGGCTTTTTGAATAAGATCAAGCATGCCTATGACGAAAACCCCAGCTTGCCTAACCTGCTGCTGGCTCCTGAGTTTAAGCAGACAATTCTCGATCGCCAGACGGCTTGGCGGGAAGTAATCGCCATGGCGGCGACGTTTGGCATTCCGGTGCCGGCGTTTAGTGCGTCGCTGGATTACTTTGACAGCTACCGGCGCGATCGCCTGCCCCAAAACCTGACCCAGGCGCAGCGTGACTACTTTGGGGCGCATACGTACCTACGGGTCGATAAGGAGGGCACGTTCCACACGGAGTGGACAAAGGCTCCAGCGCGGGTGTAAATCGTTCTTTGCACTAGATCACCTCATCACATAAGTTGCCGTCGATCCCTTGTGGGTCGTCGGCATTTTTTGTCGTAGGGGCGAATAGTTATTCGCCCGATGCAATGTCTACGGCTTTGCTCAAGCTGGATACTACATCAGCATTGTTTTTCTATGGGGGCTGGGTTGTGGCAGCGCACAATTGGGGTCAAAAGCCAGATCTACTGCTGGGGGCATTTCGCAGCCCCCAGACCCCTTCGACAAGGACGTTCCGTCGTCCTTGACCTCACGGAAAGGACTGACCTGCCATCGGTTTAAACCTCTGTTCTGCAAATTGATCTGTTGGTAAATCTAACGAACCTAGGCCATGAAATTTGTAGGGTGCATCCGCGTAGCGATGCACTGCCAAACGTTCTTTATAGTAGAGACATCTCCTTACGCAAGGTTTCTATGGCTGGTCTCCCGCCGGGTTTGCTAATTCGCACTGCTAAGCAGGTTTGGACAACGCTGTGGCAGACCATGATGGGTCAGATGGCTCCCAGCAGCAAAAGTGGCGACTACCAGCGGCCTGAGAGCGCGTTTCGCCAGTGGGTTACCTCCGATGGAGCCTATCTACCTGAAGCGAATCGCTATCAGTTGATCGTTGGCATGGGCTGTCCGTGGGCGCACCGGACTTTGGTGACGCGGGCCTTGAAGGGACTGGAAGAAGCCATTTCAGTTCTGCCCGTGATCCCGTCTCCTGACGAGGGCTGCTGGGTGTTTGAAACGCCCTTTCGCGGCTGTCGCACGCTGCCAGAATTCTACCGCCAGGTCAAGCCAGGCTATCAGGGGCGAGCGACGGTACCGGTGCTGTGGGATCGGCAGAAGGCCAGCATTGTCAATAACGAAAGTGCCGACATTATCGTTATTTTGAATGAGGCGTTCAATGAATGGGCGACCCGGCCAGAGGTTGACCTTTATCCAGATGCCTTAAAAGCCGAGGTTGACCAGTGGAACGATCGCACCTACCAAGCCGTTAACAATGGCGTCTACCGCTGCGGCTTTGCCCAAACCCAGGCCGCCTACGATCGCGCCGTCACCGAGCTATTTGATGCACTGGATGTGACCGATCAGGCTTTGGGCGATCGCCCCTACCTCTGCGGCGACAAGGTGACCCTGGCCGATGTGCGGCTGTTTACGACGCTGTTTCGATTCGATGTGGTCTATTACAGCCTGTTCAAGTGCAACCGCCGCCGCATTCAAGACTACGCCCATCTCGGCCCCTACCTGCGGCGTCTATATCAACTGCCTGGCGTAGCGGAGACCTGCGACATTGAGGCGGTCAAGCGAGACTACTACGGCAACCTATTTCCGCTAAATCCGGGCGGTATTATTCCCTCTGGGCCAGATTTGGGGTATCTAAAGGCTCCGGTCGAGGTGCTGGCTAGTCGGTAGCGATTGCAGATTCAGGCCATCTTGCCGAGCACAACCGGGGCTATCCCTGAAAGGTGACGGCGTTCGCGCTGCAGGTAGAGCCAAATCGGTAATTGCTGTACGTACTCGTTAGGCCCATCGAAGGCAATACTGCCAGTCCTCAGGGCTTGCTCTAGGCTCTCATAGCCCATCACTACATGGGTAAAGACGCTGAGGTCAGCGTAGATAATGACATCAACGCTAAAACCGGGGTCTTGAAAGCAAACATCAACCCGTTCTGACTCGACCACCATCCAATAGCTGCGCTCTTTCTGTTTTCCTTTGGTCAGGCCGCGCAGGTCGAATTGCAAAACCACTTTGGTAGCTGGAAACGCCCCAAGATTAATGCCCCGCCGCATGGCCCACATTAGTAGCCGGTCATCCAGCTGATCAGGGGAGAGGCGATCGCAGGTCCAGTGGGAGGCCCAAACCCCCATTTGGTCAATCAGAGGACGCAGCGCTTCCCCCGCCGGAGTGAGCAAATAAACCGATCCCGGCCCAGTCGTTTTTTCCTGGCGAGTAATAATGCCAGCCAGCTCTAACTCCTTGAGACGCTTAATCAGCAGAGCCCTCGACATCAGCGGCACTCCATAGCTAATCTCATTGAAGTGGTGACTGCCAGACATCAACTCCCTCAAAATCAGGGGTGTCCAGCGCTCACAAATAATTTCCGCCGCCCTAGAAATAGGGCAGTACTGTCCATATCCCTTTCCCATGGCAACTATCCTCATCGGTTATTTCAATCTGTAACGGAAGTACAGATTGTGATCTTGTACCCCAGGGGCTTCAACAACAGAATAGACCCATCCAACGATTTCAGTTTTCAAGGAGCCCCCATGCTTGAACTTCTTAATCAACCCACCCATCAACAGCAAAATCGCGACTGGCTAGCCTTCGCTCAGTCGCTAGGTCAACAGTTTTCCCCCAGCGAACAGGCCGCCGATGCCAACGATACCTTTGTCGCCGAAAATTTTGAAATACTACGACAGTCGGGGCTATCGGCCATGGGTGTTCCCCAAGAATTTGGTGGGGGAGGTGCTAGCTATACAGAGGTTTGTGAAACTTTAAAAACCTTAGCTCGCCACTGTAGTTCGACCGCTCTAGCCTTTTCAATGCACACCCACCAGGTCATGGTACCGGCTTGGAAATGGCAGCACCAAAACGCTCCGGTAGATGGGTTACTCAAACGCATTGCCCAAGAGAAAATTATTCTGCTTAGCAGTGGCGGCGGCGATTGGCTGCCCGGCTCTGGCACCGCGACTCGCACCGAAGGTGGTTTCCTAATTACGGCGCGCAAAGCCTTTGCTAGCGGTGCCCCAGCCGGCGATTTGCTCATGACTAGCGCCGTCTATGACGACCCTGCCGAAGGAAAAACGGTACTGCACTTTGCCCTGCCTATGCAGACCCCTGGTGTTTCAATTGTGCCTACCTGGCAAGCCATGGGCATGCGCGGCACCGGCTCCCACGACATTGTGCTGGCTAATGTTTTTGTATCCGATCAGGCGATCGCCCTGCGTCGTCCGGCCGACAAATGGCACCCGGCATTTCATTTGATCACCATGATTGCCTTCCCCATTATTTATTCGGTCTATGTTGGGGTAGCTGAGGCCGCCAGAGATTTAGTCGTTCAGCACATTAGCAACTGTGATGATGAGCATATTTACTATCAAGTTGGCGGCTTAGACAATGAGCTAACGGCGGCTAAGATTGCCTTACAACATATGATTTCAACCAGCATCTCTAGCCAGCCTGGTTTTGATATCACCAACCAAATTATGACGGGTCGAGCCTTGGTAGCGCGATCGGTGCTCGGGGTTGTCGATATGGCCATGGAAATCGCTGGAGGTCGTTCTTTTAACCGCCCCTTTGGCTTAGAAAAACTCTTCCGCGACGCCCAAGGTGTACGGTTTCACCCCCTGCGAGATGAGGCCCAACGTAAACTTTCCGGGCAATTAGCTCTCGGGTACGACCGCACACTGCTGTAGTCACAATCGCAAAAGCTAGGGCAGAGAGTAGCGCTTATCTACTTTTTAGGGAGCAGTACTCTCTGCCTTGGCCTAGAACTACTCCACCACCCTTTCCTTACTGAGAGATAAATCCTGTTACTAGCAGAGGCAGCAAAATCAGCCCGGTCAAAATCACCATCAGGGTGGGCACATCGATTTTAAGCACGTTTTTCTCGGTCGCCGAGGGATTGCGCTTAGAAACATTGGGGTCAGTCATAGCGATTACACCACTCCGGTCAAGGTACCTGAGTCTAGCTCTAGGGTATCGCCCACGCCATCGCCCGTATGGTAGGCCGATATCAACACCTCGCTGGTTTTACCCCAGGCAATTTGACCCCATTGGCTCAAAGCGATCGCTCCAAAATCCCGGCCATGATTCGTCGCTTCCGCAAAGGATTTTTCAAACGCCGTCGCTATGTCCATACCATCGGTCACCCGCACGACAATGCGGGCCGCCAGGCATTCGTCGAGAATGTCTTCGCCAATGCCCGTACAACTCACCGCCGCCAAAGCGTTAGCGTAGGTTCCGGCTGGGGTGGCCGAGTCGCTCACCCGCCCCAGCCGCTCTAGCCCCTTACCGCCGGTAGAGGTACCCACGGCTAGGTGCCCCGACCCATCCAGCACAATCACCCCAATCGTACCCCGCCGACTTTCGGAGTCAGCAGGCACATCTACGGTCTCTGCCACCACCCCAGCCATAGCGCTTTGAAAGTTGCTGGCCCGCTCCCTCATCCATTCTTTCAAACGGAGGTCAGTCACCGGGTCAAAGGGCACCAGGCCCATCTCGCGGGCCAGCTCAGCCGCGCCATAGTCAGAGACGATGCGATCGGCAGCGGGTTGTAGGTAGGCCGCCAGGTCGATCGGATGCCGCACCCGCGACACGTTGATAACGCCGCTAAACCGCTGAGCCTCACCATCCATCAGACCCGCACTCATGCGCACCTGGCCGTCAGATTGCAGCACTGAGCCATAGCCCGCGTTGAAGTGGGGCGAATCTTCCATCAGCTGACAGCCCAGCACGACGCAATCACGGGCGCGAGCCCCCGACTCAGCTTTGCTATACACCTCGTTGACAATACTGTGTAAATCTTCTCGCAGGGTCAGCAGCCTTTCCTTGTGGCCCACTGAGCTACCCGCTCCTCCGTGAATGATTACCTTAGGTAAGGCCTGGGTCATGGCAGCCGTCCTTAAAAATGCTTTCCTATCTTAAGGGGTTGATTATTAGATAACTGTAGCGAGGGCGATCGCACTGCCAACCCAATTCGCTCAGCTCATTGGGTTGAGGTTTTCATCCAAAATTCCACCGAGGCAACAGACGGTGGACTAGGTTGGCGAGAATGTCCTTGTTTTGGGTTAGAGGCTCTGCTGGCGATGACGACGGCAGCGATCGCTGCAATATTTCACCTCATCCCAGCAGTCGGCCCACTTTTTGCGCCAGGTAAACGGGCGCTGGCATACCGGGCAAACCTTGGTAGGTAGATCGGATTTGGCACGCTGCTTCGGCACCGTTACCCCTCCTCACTCCAAGCTGGGTGCGCTAGTAGAGCCGCCATCATGCGAACACCGCGCAGTTGGTTCGACAGGGGCAAATGGCCATCCGGGGCGCTCAAATCCCAAATAAAGCCGCCGGGGTAGCGCGTCCAGATGTTGTCGTCCTTCCAGGCAATGCGGGGCCAAAACTTATCCCAATTTTGGCCGAGGCTGAGCCAGAGACGGCGCTGCACTGAGAAGCCAAACTTACCCTCAGAGTAGATCAGCCACAGTCGGTCAATGGTACGCAAATCCTCTACTGGAAACTGCTCCACCTCGGTGAAATAGACCCACTTGCGCTTTACCGCCGTTGGCCCCGCCAGTTCGCACAGCTTCGCCAGCGTCATCCGGTCCGCCTCTTCAAAGTCTTGCTGAATCAACAGCGATTGCAGCGGCCCGTAGTCAACCCCCTGCTCCGACGGCGTCGGCATTCGCCCCTGGGGCCAATGCTGCGCCAGAGAATGACGCAGATTCTCCTGCTCCGTAGCGTAGAGCACTTGAAAGATCTTGCCGTCTAAAATTGTTGGCGGCTCGTCTTTGCGCCCCACCAAAGTTGCGGTCAATGCCTCAATTCCCTCCTGCCCCAGGGCCAGCAGCTCATGCACCGCCGAGAGCTGCTTCTTCAGCGAATCGCCCTGCAACTGGTTGCGCAAATCCACTAATGTGTCGCTGTCCGAAACCATAGATACCGCATGAGAGTGCCCGCTCTCAATGATAGAACGTGTTGGGTAGGGCGGTGAAGTGGGGAGCGGGGGAGTAGGCGAGTGGGCGGGTAGGCGAGTGAGGAGGTGAGAGGATAACTCCACCACCCCCACTCCCTACTCCTTACCCATCCACCCGCCTACCCTCTCTCCAACTCCTCCGGCATCCTATAGCCGTGCTCAAAGGCAAAGCGCACGATCTGCGATCGGTTCTCGAGGTTGAGTTTAGCCAGCATGTTGCTGAGGTGAGTTTGCACCGTGCGGGGGCTTAGAAAGAGGTGTTCGCCAATCTGTTTGTTAGTGAAGCCCTGGACAACTTCCCAAAATACACGCTCCTCAGCCGGGGAAAGGGGTAGGGGAGTTGGCTGAAGAGCCGACTGTTCCAGCATGCGCTCTAGGGCACTGTGGAGACGCTGCGATCGCGCGATCGCCCCTTTGACCTTGGCAATCAGCTCCTGCGCCGAGAAGGGCTTAACCAAATAGTCATCAGCCCCGAGCATGTGACCCTGCACCCGGTTAGTCAGCTCTCCCAGGCCAGAGAGAAAGATAAATGGCACCATTTCTCCGGCGGGGCTAGAGCGCAGGTGATGGCAAAACTCGAACCCATTCATGCCCGGCATCACCACGTCTGACACCACCACGTCCGCAGGTTGATTGCACAACAAATCTAGCGCCTCTTGGCCTGAGGTCGCGCTCATCACCTCAAACCCCTGAGCCTTTAAGTGCCGGGTCAATGCCGTTTGCAATATGGGATCGTCGTCAACAATTAAAACCGTATTCATACATTTAAAGTCTCAACGGCAAAGCAGACTAGGGCTGAGGGCAAAGGCTAGCAATCTATAGCGTCACCGCCACCACTGACTACAACGGCTGCAGCAAACAATCGCTATCTCAATGTCTAGAGAGACTTAGGGGCTGGCGGCTCTCCAGACGTTCACACCCAGATTTAAATCGTGGCTAAACGAGCAAAAATGTGGGTTAAAGCGCATTAGACTATGGGATGTTTTGTCGTTTGCGGGCAATTTGCGATGTACGAACGGATCACTCCCCCGACAGTAGGCGATCGCATCACCTTTAAAGATGGCGAACCCGTCGTGCCAGATACGCCTATCATTCCCTACATCCGTGGTGATGGAACGGGGGTAGATATTTGGCCCGCCGCCCAGCGAGTGTTTGACGCGGCGGTGGCCGCAGCCTACGGCGGCAAGCGCGAGATTGTCTGGTTTCGGGTCTACGCTGGCGACGAAGCCTGTGAGCAGTACGGCACCTACCAATACCTGCCCAACGATACCCTCAAAGCCATTGAAGAGTTCGGCGTGGCGATCAAGGGCCCTCTCACTACCCCAGTCGGCGGCGGCATTCGCTCGCTCAACGTGGCCCTGCGGCAGATTAACGACCTCTACGCCTGCGTGCGCCCCTGTAAGTACTACGCCGGTACCCCCTCCCCCCACCGCAGCCCCGAAAAGCTCGACGTCATTATCTATAGAGAGAACACCGAAGATATTTACCTGGGCATCGAGTGGAAGCAGGGCGACCCGATTGGCGACCAGCTGATCAAGTACCTTAATACTGAGCTGATCCCGGCCACCCCAGAGCACGGCAAAAAGCAGATTCCCCTCGACTCGGGCATTGGCATCAAGCCAATTAGCAAAACCGGTAGCCAGCGCTTGGTGCGCCGTGCCATGAAGCACGCCCTGCGTCTGCCCAAAGACAAGCAGCAGGTCACTCTGGTGCACAAGGGCAACATCATGAAGTACACCGAAGGGGCCTTCCGCGACTGGGGCTACGAGCTGGCCACCTCAGAATTTCGCGCTGACTGCGTCACCGAACGCGAGTCCTGGATTTTGGGCAATAAAGAAGCCAATCCTGACCTCTCCACCGAAGACAACGCCCGCCAGATCGAGCCAGGATACGACGCCCTCACCCCCGAGAAGAAAGCCGCTATTCACACCGAAGTCGAGGGCATTCTCGCCGCCATTTGGGAAACCCACGGCAACGGCCAGTGGAAAGACAAGATCATGGTGAACGATCGCATCGCCGACAGCATCTTCCAGCAGATCCAGACCCGGCCCGATGAGTACTCCATCCTCGCCACCATGAACTTAAATGGCGACTACCTCTCCGATGCGGCAGCGGCCATCGTCGGCGGCCTGGGCATGGGACCAGGGGCCAACATTGGCGACACCTGCGCCATCTTTGAGGCCACCCACGGCACTGCCCCCAAGCACGCTGGGCTAGACCGCATCAACCCCGGCTCTGTGATTCTCTCTGGGGTGATGATGCTGGAGTACATGGGCTGGCAAGAGGCCGCGGACCTAATTAAGAAAGGTATGGGGGCAGCGATCGCCTCCCGCGAAGTTACCTACGACCTGGCCCGCCTAATGGAGCCGCCGGTCAACCCACCGCTGAAGTGCTCGGAGTTTGCCGAGGCGATCGTCAAACACTTTGACGACTAGCTGAGAGGTTTAGGGGGTGTAGGGTCTAAGGCACAGCTTCTCCCCTACACCCCCTAAACCTCATACCCACTCTTTTGTGATAACCTAGAAAAGTTGTCAAAAACCACACATTCGAATTTTCGGGTCTTTCCTATGGAAAGCACGTTCGAATGGAGGATTAACCCGAAAGGAGTCAAAATCAAATGCCCGTTATTACTCTCCCTGAGCTACTAGAATCTGGGGTTCACTTCGGCCACCAAACCCGCCGCTGGAATCCCAAGATGGATCAGTACATCTTCACCTCCCGCAACGGCGTTCACATCATTGACCTGGTGCAGACCGCTCAGCTGATGGAAGAAGCCTATAGATTTGTCCGCACTGCGGCTGAGCAGGGGCAAAAGTTTCTGTTCATTGGCACCAAGCGCCAGGCGGCTGGCATTGTGGCCCAAGAATCTGCCCGCTGCGGCTCTCACTACGTCAACCAGCGCTGGCTGGGCGGCATGCTGACCAACTGGGAAACCATCAAGTCTCGCGCCAACCGCCTTAAAGAGCTTGAGCGTATGGAAGAACTGGGTGCCATTGACCTGCGCCCCAAAAAAGAAGCCGCCGTACTGCGCCGCGAGCTAGAGAAGCTGCAAAAGTACCTGGGTGGTATCAAAACCATGCGCAAGGTACCCGATGTTGCCATCATCGTCGACATCAAGCGCGAATACAACGCGGTGTCGGAATGCCACAAGCTGGGCATTCCCATCATTTCGCTGCTAGATACTAACTGCGATCCTGATCTAGTAGATGTGCCCATCCCCGGCAACGATGACGCCATTCGCTCCATCAAGCTGATTTTGGGCAAGCTGGCCGACGCCATCTACGAAGGCTCCAACGGCGCCAAGGCTCGCGGCAACGATGACGATTACGAAGACTACGATGGTGGCGAAGACGACGAGTACGGCTACGACGCCCCCGCCGCCGATAGCGACGACTAGACCTTAATTCGCTTTGTTCTCCTACTGGAGAGGAATTTAGGAGTCTAGGTGTGTTGGGCAAAGGCAGAATATTCTGCCTTTGCCCAATAGTTGCCTTAGTGAAGGTGGCCCTAGGGGTTTAAGCTGAACTAGGGCCTTTTCCCTGAGTTTGTATTGAGTTTGACGATAGCGCGTTAGGACGGTAAATCACCATGGCAGAAATTTCTGCAAAGCTCGTTAAAGACCTGCGCGACAAGACCGGCGCGGGCATGATGGATTGCAAAAAAGCCCTGAAAGAAAACGATGGCGACATCGAGAAGTCAATCGAGTGGCTGCGCCAGAAGGGCATTGCTTCGGCTACTAAGAAAGAAGGCCGGGTAGCCGCTGAGGGTTTAGTGGAGAGCTACATTCACACCGGCGGCCGGGTAGGCGTGCTGGTAGAGGTCAACTGCGAAACTGACTTTGTGGCCCGCCGCGATGAGTTCAAGACTCTGGTGCGCGACATTGCCATGCAGATTGCGGCCTGCCCCAACGTGGAGTATGTGCGCGTCAGTGATATTCCTGCCGAGGTTGCTGCCAAAGAAAAGTCTATTGAGATGGGCCGCGACGACATCGCCAACAAGCCCGCCGCCATGCAGGAAAAGATCGTTGAAGGCCGTATTCAAAAGCGTCTTAAGGAGCTTTCCCTGGTCGATCAGCCCTTTATCAAAGATCAGAACATCTCTGTAGAAGAGCTGATTAAGCAGGTAGTTTCTAAACTGGGCGAAAATATCCAGGTGCGGCGCTTTTCTCGGTTTGTGCTGGGTGAGGGCATTGAGAAAGAAGAGACCAACTTTGCCGAGGAAGTCGCGGCTCAGGCTGGTCTCAACAAAAAAGAAGAACCCGTAGCCGAGGCCGAACCGGCAGCCGAGCCGAAGGCCGAAGCTGCGCCTAAGAAAGAAAAGGGCAAGAAGAAGAAGTAAGGCTAGGATGAGCCAACTTCAGGCTAGGGGCTAACGGTTGAGTTAGCAATGGTCACAGACCACCCCTTAGCCATCGCCAATAGCGGGGGCGCCAGTATTGCGTCCCCGCTTTCAATATTTCCCTATAATCCAGATATGGCATGGGCAAGGCGGTATGGTAAGGCCAGTTGAAAGCATTCGCAAAGATCTCAATGGGTTAGAGGGTGCCACCGCCACCCTGGCCGAAGAGTTTAGCCAAATTTATGCCACCTATCTGACGGTGCTGGGGCAGACGGTGCGGCGACAGGTTGTGATGGCCACTTACCACCTTTGTACCCAGGTCTACCCTGAAGAGTTTTTGGCCCTATCCGTGAGCGATCGCGGCCGCTTGCAGCAGGGCATGCAAACCCTGGGGAACAAAGCCCAGGGCTGGCTACAGCAGCTTATGGAGCCCGACCCATCTCCAGCTGAGCCCAATCTTGACCGCGACGACCTCAATCGCCTAGAAACTGCCCTGGTGGCCCTAACCAAGCCCTCGGCAGGGGCAGTTTTGACGCCTGCTGACGAGGTTTTGGAACAGTCTGATCAAACAGAAGCTGATGAGACCGACTCTGAGGTAATCGCGGAGCCTGGAGAAGCAGCCATAGAGGGGACAATTGCTGAAGACTCTGGTGCCAGAGATGCTGACGCCGAACACTTCGGTGCCGAGCACTCCAATGAGAATTCGGTTTCAGAGCCTGCTGAAGCCTCGCCGCCGTCCTCAGATGACGAGTCCTCCTCCGATGGTGAGGCCTCGGCGATCGACCCTAAGCAGCTCATTCAGTCTGTCTTAATGGCGGCTATTTCCAGCGATATAGAAGACGTATTTCGCGATCGCCCTTTCACTGGCGACCCGATGACCCCTACCTTAGTCGCCAAACACCATCTAATTCTGGAACAGAGAATCCGCGACGTACTCCAGCGCGTCTCTAAAAAAGCTAACCGGCTGTTGCGTAAGTCCCAGGTGATTCCTGACTTACCCGAGTCGGTATTAGAGGTTGCCTCCGATGCGGACATGGCAGTTCCTAAGGGGCGCGCCGTCCCCAACGTGCTCAACGTGCTGGTAGCCATGGCTGGGGATGTAGCTGCTGAGTTTGACCGCCAACAGACCGAACGTGATGAGGAAGAAGCCGACGGATCAGACGACGAGGAAGAAGCCTTAGAAAGCACCATGACCCATTTGGCCGCCGTTCAGCTGCGTCTGGCTGACCTAGAGTTAGGGGATGTGCAGACTGCTCTATGGCGCAGCAAACTGCGCACTGCCGTGGGTCGGCTACGCAAGCTGGGTAAACAGTACCAGCGGGCCGAGCGTGAGCTGGCGATCGCCCAAGCTGAGCAAGCTTGGCGAGCGGTCTGGTACGACGACTCATCCCGGTAGGGATCTGGGGAAGCATCCATGACAGAAGCACAGACCTCCCTACCCGACTGGGTGCGGCTTCAGCGAGCCCTCTCGGTCGAGGCCGAGACCGGCTTCAACAATTTGGTGGGCAAACAGCAGATCTTCAACGAATTTCTGCGCGATAGTCTGCAACAGCCTCCGGCCGTTCTCCCCGGCGATCAGCAGCAGTCGTGGCAGAGCCTGGCCAAAAAGTACAACGGCTACACCGACCTCAGCTTTGCCCAACGCCAGCACTTGGTAGCTGAGACCCGTCGCTTTCTCTACAGCACCCAGCGCCTGCTAGAAAAATTTGCCGAGACCAAATCCCTCCGTACCCGTGAAGGCAGCGCTACAGACGCTCAGAAATCAACTACAGCCAAAACATCCAAAACATCTAAAGCCCCTAAAACTACTCAGCTAGCTGAGGCATCTGGCACCGGCGGCTTTCGTTTTGGCCTTGACCAGCCCGTCACCTACCTAAAAGGCATTGGCCCTAAAAATAGCGAGCGCTTGGCCAAACTAGGCATCTTCACCGTGCAGGATGTGCTCTACTACTATCCTCGCGACCACATCAACTACGCCCAGCAGGTCAAAATTCGCGATCTAGAACCCGGCGAAACCGTCACCATCGTCGGCACCGTCAAGCGGGTCAACTGCTTCACCAGCCCCCGCAACAAAAAGCTCACCATCTTTGAACTTCAGCTCTCCGACGGCAGCGGCACCCTCAAGCTCAACCGCTTCTACCCTGGCGGTCGCTACGCCACCCCAAGCTGGCAGCAGCAGCAAAAGCGCCAGTATCCCCAGGGGGCGATCGTTGCCGCCTCCGGTTTGGTCAAAGACAGCAAGTTTGGGGTGACGCTGGAAGATCCGCATCTAGAAGTGTTGGACAGTTTGAGCGATCGCATCGAATCGCTCACCATTGGTCGCATGGTACCGGTCTATTCCCTCACCGAAGGCGTCCCCGCAGACCTGGTGCGCAAAGCAGTAGCGGCTGCCCTACCAGCGGTACCCGAACTTCAGGATCCCCTGCCGGTGGATCTGCGGCAGCGGTATGAGCTGGTGAAGGTGGAGGATGCGATCGCCCAAATCCACTTCCCCGATGACGACGAAAATCTGGCCCAGGCCCGTCGCCGCCTAGTATTCGACGAATTTCTCTACCTCCAGCTAGGCCTCCTGCGTCGTCGCCAGCAGCAGCAGGCCCAGCAAACCGCCATTACCCTCGCCCCCACCGGGAAGCTGATCGACCAGTTCTATGGCGTGATTCCCTTTAGCCTTACCGGTGCCCAGCAGCGGGTGGTCAACGACATTCTCTCTGACCTGCAAAAGCCCGTACCCATGAACCGCCTGGTGCAGGGGGATGTCGGTTCCGGTAAAACCGTCGTTGCTGTAGTCGCCACTCTCGCTGCAATTCAGTCGGGCTATCAGGCCGCCATCATGGCCCCCACCGAGGTGTTAGCCGAGCAGCACTACCGCAAGCTGGTGGAATGGTTCAACCAGCTGCACCTCACTGTGGAACTGCTCACTGGCTCCACTCGCGCCGCCAAACGTCGCAAAATGCTGGGCGAACTGGCCACTGGCGAACTGCCCATCCTCGTCGGCACCCATGCCCTGATCGAAGACCCGGTGCAGTTCCGCGATCTGGGCCTAGTGGTAATTGACGAACAGCACCGCTTTGGCGTGCAGCAGCGGGCTAGGCTCACCCAAAAAGGGGCAAATCCCCACGTGCTCACCCTCACCGCTACCCCCATTCCCCGCACCCTGACACTGACCATGCATGGCGATTTGGATGTGAGCCAAATTGACGAACTGCCGCCCGGGCGCAAAGCGATCCAAACCACGCTGCTGACGAACAAAGAACGCACCCACGCCTACGACCTCATCCGGCGCGAAATTGCCCAGGGTCGCCAGGTCTACGTGGTGCTTCCCCTAGTCGAAGAATCCGAAAAGCTCGACCTCAAATCCGCAGTGGAGGAACACCAGCGGCTAGCGGAGGTCATCTTTCCAGAATTCACTGTCGGTCTGCTTCACGGACGCATGTCTTCCGCCGAGAAAGACGTCGCTATTACCGCCTTCCGCAACCAGGAATCCCACATTTTGGTATCGACCACCGTGGTAGAAGTGGGCGTCGATGTGCCCAACGCTTCGGTAATGCTGATCGAGCACGCCGAGCGGTTTGGCCTTTCTCAGCTCCACCAGCTGCGGGGCCGAGTCGGGCGCGGTGCCGCCCAATCATTTTGCCTATTGCTCAGCGGCAGCCGCAGCGAAACCGCCATTCAGCGCCTCAAAGTGCTGGAGCAATCCCAAGACGGCTTCTTTATTGCTGAGATGGACCTGCGCTTTCGCGGTCCTGGAGAAGTGCTAGGCACCCGTCAGTCGGGCCTGCCCGATTTCGCTCTAGCCAGTTTGATCGAAGACCAGGACGTATTAACGCTAGCCCGCGAGGCAGCAGAAGCCATGCTGAAAGAAGATCCAAACCTAGCCCGCTGGCCCAAACTAGCGAAGGAACTCCAGCGGCGCTACGAAAAACTGATGGGCGGCACAATCATGACCTAGCCTGTGAGTCCAGCCCTCAAATTTTCCTATCGGTAGCTATAAGAAAACCTGGATCCTCGCCAATGCCTCAGTCTCCCAGCATCTCCAGCACCACCTTGGGCTGAAGTTTCGTCTTAAACCACACCACCTGGGCTGGAACGTTGGCAATATCTACCCCAGCATTCTCCAGGTTGAGCCGTTCTGAAACCGCCAAAATTAGGTTATTGCGCCCCGACTTGCGCACCTGGGCAAACTTCTTCCGCAGGTATTCAGGCCGCCAATAGCCAACAATCTCCAGCAAAAACTCGCGCCCGTCGGGGTGCACCAGGCGAAAGTCGGGGATCATCACGCTGCCAGGCAGGGGTACCAGATCCACCTCCCGCTCTAGTCGCCAGGGGGTTTTGGCCGGCCAGCGGCTGACGAACGACTCCTCAATCATGCTGTCGTAGGTTTTGCCAGGGGGATAGTGGGTAACCAAACCACAGTCGCTGTCGAGGGTAAATTGGCGGGGTTTTACCTGTTGAGTAAAGTTGTCCTTCATTTGCAAGGTTGCCGTCAGTCGCCACTTACTGACATGGAGAATAGCGGGAATCAACTTGGCAATATCGACTCCATAGCGCGTGCTGGGTTTAAACAGGCTGGCAGGGCCGTCGATGGTGATGGTAAACCCCTGATCGGCGTCGCCCTCGATATAGGTCATCAGCCGAAACAGCTTCAGGTAGCGAAACATGAGCTTGTACTCGCCGGGGTCATTGCGGTACAAGTGCATCACCAAGTCGCTGGCCTTATAAAACACCCCCTGGGTCTGCGATAGGTTGTAGCGATGGAGCAGGGCATCGGGAGTGGGGGAGTCAAACTCAATCAGAATGTGGTTGTCTTGGCGATCGGCGTAGAGCCCCTGACGGAGGTCAGGCACCGATACTTCCCGATCCAGCTCTTCAGAAAGCTGCTGGCCAAGGGCTGTCAAATGAGCTTCAGCCGCCTTGGGAGACGGAATTGATTGAGCGGACAGCGCAAACACTCGCCGCCGCAGCTCAATTGGCTCTAGCGGGCTCACCACATCAAACGTGGCAAAGCTATTGCGCAGAATGTGGGCTAGCCCCCGCTTGATGCGGTAGTTAGTGTCTTCGCCCTCTAGATCTTGCAGCTGGCGATTGAGGTCACCTTGGGTGCGGCCCACCTGCTGCTGAAAGAGTTGAATGAGATCGGCGGCGATCGCCCGATTCGCCCCATCCAACGCCAGCCGTTTGGGCTGTAGCCCCTCGCCCTGAAATCGGTAAATTAACAGCTCGCTCGGTAACGTTGACCTCACCTCCAGGCAGAATTCAAATGGGCAGCAGAGGCCTTTAGATTGGCCTTAAGATTGAATCATCGCCCAGGGATAGCCCCACATCCACGAATCTTAGCGAATATCACCATGCTTAACTTCCAGCCGCTGGGCTTTATTCAGCAGGCCCTCGCTACCGACCTAGGGGTCATGGCCTACTACACTCCCGGCGGCTGGCCTTGGCAGGTGGATAACCCCACGACCCGTCCGCCCCTCGTTTTTCTACACAGCCTCGGGGGCGGCTCCTCAGCCTTTGAATGGTCTAAGGTATACGCCGCCTTTGGTGCCACCCATCGGGTGATTGCCCCTGATTTGATTGGCTGGGGGCAATCAACCCATCCGCCCCGCGCTTACTCGACCGAAGACTACTTCTACATGATCACCCACCTACTGGAGTCCGTGGCTGAGCCCCCGACCCTAGTAGCGGCTACCTCCCTTACAGCCGGGGTAGTGATCCGCTTAGCGGGACTACGGCCCGATTTATTTAAAGGCCTGTTTCTGGTATCACCCTCTGGCAACAGCGATTTTGGCCGCGACTACAAAGCCAGTCTGCCCGCCCTTCTGGCTAGTACGCCTGGCGTGGACAAACTGCTGTACCAGGTAGGGGCCGCCAATGAGCTAGCGGTGCGATCGTTCCTCTCCACCTTTCTCTTTGCCGACTCTCGTCGCATTACCCCAGAAACGGTACAGGGCTATCTCGCCTGCACTCAGCAACCCAATGCTGAATATTCTGCCCTAGCCTCCCTCAATGGATCGGTCAGCTTTGACCTGTCGCGCTATATTCACCAGCTGCAAACCCCTACCACCATCTTGCTAGGAGCTGAGTCGCGGTTTAGCGCTCCAGCAATGGTCAAACGGTTGGCCAGCCTCAACCCCAAAGCCATTCAAACGGTGATAGAAATACCCCACTCTGGGGTATTACCCCACGTGGAGCATCCTGCTGTGGTGATTGGTCTGTTGCGGCAGTTTCTTGCTACCCACAGTAGCTAGCCCTGGCCGAGTATTCTGCCTGCCCACTAGCGCTTGCCCACTGGAGAGCTCAATTTCTTGCCAACCATTTTTGGCCGTTGAGCCGACGTAGGGTAAACAGCACCAGCAAGTCTAGGGTAATTTTGCGCTCGTCACCCATGAACTGCTCAATGGTGCTGGGCTGAGAGCCTCTATCGGCAAAGTAGAACAGCTTGGGGCTAGAGATATTCTCTTTTGTGAAGGCAATATTGAACTGGCGATTCCCCGAAGGGGAGGCTTCGCCATCGCCCTTTTGCCACTGCCCCTTTACGTGCCAATACTGCTCATCATCACTGATACCAAACACCTCTAGGGGCCGCTGATCGAGGGTGAGCTGAATATCGTCAATGCCCTTATCCTTCAGCGCTGACTCTAGTGTCGGAATAAAGTGCTGCTCAATAAACTCAGTGAACGGCTTGTCTTCTAGCGCCGGGGGCTTTTCCTTCTTAGGAGCGGCTTTGGGTGCGGTTTTGGGTTCAGCACCAGCCTCTGCCTTGGGGGCAGCTTTAGCCTTGGCCTGAGGCGCAGCATCTGCCGCTTGAGCCTCTGACTGAGGAGCAGGGGTATCCTCAGCGGGGGCAGAGTCTACTGGAGGGGTCTTTTCGTCAGCCATACAAAGGGAAACCTACAACAGCAATCTGGGCAAGCTCAGTGGATTGAGTCGCTCTCCCAGTTGTTCTTTCCCATACTAGAGGAAAGGCCCCTAAAACGCATGCTTTGCTGGCAAAAAAACGGTATCTATCCTCAAGACAGACACCGTTTTTGGGTCATCGACCGACTCTAGCAGTTAACCCTGGGGTGCCAAGTGCAGCATCTCTTTGCGAATAGTCGCTATATCAGAGGGGGCACCATTGCCATGGCGGATACCAATGGCCTCAAGGTCACTCTCCACCATCAGGTGCACCAGTTCCTCAAAGGTGACGCTAGGCTCCCAGCCCAGAGCCTGACGGGCTTTGGTTGAGTCACCAATTAGCAGTTCCACTTCAGCAGGCCGCAGGTAGCGGGGGTCAAACTCCACGTAGTCATGCCAGTCGAGGTTGACATGGTTAAAGGCAATGTCTAAAAACTCGCTGATAGCGTGGGTTTCGTTAGTCGCCACCACGTAGTCATCAGGCTTGTCTTGCTGCAGCATCAACCACATAGCCTTGACATAGTCTTTGGCATAGCCCCAGTCACGCTTAGCGTCGAGATTGCCCAGATACAGCTTTTTCTGCTGACCGGCCACAATGCGGGCTACCGCTCGAGTAATTTTGCGAGTCACAAAGGTCTCGCCCCGCCGAGGCGACTCGTGGTTAAACAAAATGCCGTTGCAGGCAAACAGGTCGTAGGACTCGCGGTAGTTAATCGTTTGCCAGTGGGCAAAGACTTTAGCGCAGGCGTAGGGGCTACGGGGATAGAATGGCGTGGTTTCCGTTTGGGGAATTTCTTGCACTTTGCCAAACATTTCCGAGGAGCCAGCTTGATAAAAGCGCACTTCTAGACCTGTGCGCTGCTGGTAGTCACGGATGGCCTCAAGAAGCCGCAGCGTACCCATGCCAACACAGTCCACGGTGTATTCGGGCGAATCAAAGCTCACCCGCACGTGGGACTGAGCACCCAGGTTATAAACCTCCTGGGGCTGCACCTGTTCAAGAATGCGCCGTAGCATAGTGCCATCAGTCAAATCGCCGTAGTGCAAAAACAGACGCGCTTCGGCACTATGAGGATCAACGTAGACATGGTCGATTCGGTCAGTATTGAATGTAGAGGTGCGGCGAATAATACCGTGAACCTCGTAGCCTTTATCTAGAAGTAATTCTGCTAAATAAGATCCATCCTGACCGGTAATACCAGTAATCAGGGCGCGTTTAGGTTGGCTCATAGGGTAAAAATCTGTACGGCATTGCTTGGCTGACCAAGCTTAATACAATCGGTGCGTTACTTAAATACAATCAAGTTAGTTCACCTAAGAATACCCAAATTACCGCTTAAGCGGGTAGATTATTCGTCGTCAAGTACCCTCGAGCTAGATAGGGCAAATCAACCACTACGCCGTTGGCTGCACCCACGCTGACCGTCAAGCCTGCTCCACCAGCTTTGGTGCGAATATAGCCTAAACCCCTTAAACCACCGGAAGTTTCAACCACACTAGTGAGTAAACCAACTTTTTCATCCCCGGCAAAAATAACTTCCCCTGGACCAACCGTGCCGTTTAGCTGAAGACCCCAGAGCTGTTGCTTAACCCCTTGATAGGTGTTTAATCGAGCAATAGTTTCTTGACCGATATAGCACCCCTTATCAAAGGCAATCGCGTCCCACAGCCCCGCTTCGAGAGGGTTGTAATCATCGGTGAGTTCGCGCTCTGGGGCAGGACGCCCCTGCTGCACCCTCAGCTGCTGCCAGAGCAGTTCTCCTGCTGGGATAATTCCAGCATCGGTAAGCTGTTGCCATACGGATGCTGCGCCTTCTACCGACACCAAAAGGGTGTACCCAGGCAGAGCTAAACCACTACCTACAGCCAAGCGTAGAGCAACACCACCGAGATCAACGCTTCGATGGTGGGCTGTAGACAAATCAGGTTCTAATTCAATACCTAAGTTCTTGAGGACAGCAGCACTGCTAGAGCCAACGAGGGAGAAAACAGCTATATCTGCGGTCAGGTTAGCCAGCGATACCTGATCGGCCGGAAAAATGTAGCGATCCATCCAGTCCATCAGGCGCTGATCTTGACCAGGGGAGGTGAGAATCAGCAGCGCCTCATCGGCCACATAGACGGTGGTCAGATCAATGGTTCTAGCGGTAGAGGTAACAAACACGGTGTCGCAGCCCTCGCCGGGCTGGCGTTGGGTAAACGTGTTTGTGGTCTGATTGTGAATAAACCGCAGGCGATCGCCCCCAGACATTTGAAGCACACCCCAATGGCTGCGATCGAACAGCACAGCTCCAGCTTTAACCGTTTCTAGGTCAGCAGCATTTTTAAATGTATTGGGAATCCCCTCTGACGACAAAATCGCGCCCTGGCTTTTCTGTAAATCCCGAAGTGCTTGCATTGTGGAAGCCATGTCTCGTTTGGGTTTTGCCTACTGATGGGCCTTGCTTATTTTAGAGTGTAGCGAGCGCCCACACTAACGCAAAAGCGCCCCCCCTGTGGGGAGCGCTGTTGTTCTAGTCAATCAGTGGGGTAGTCGTTGCAGACTAGCCGATGATTTCAGGCGCCTCAGCGGTAGCAAGGTCGAGGGGGAAGTTGTGAGCATTGCGCTCGTGCATCACTTCCATACCCAGGTTCGCCC
>NZ_JACJPP010000019.1 GCF_014696135.1 Nodosilinea sp. FACHB-141
ATCCTTGACAGGAACCTTGGCTTTGTTTCTAGACTATGTAGTTGTCGAGGTTCGCTTCAACCCTCGGTGAAAGACTCGTTCGAGTCGCTTCCCTCAGGCGCTTTATCAATATAGGGCGGATTCCCTGTGGTGTCAACACCTTTGATGAAGATTTTCCAAAATCCTCAAACACCTTGTGTTGCAAGGGTTTCGCCCTTCCTGAAAAGCCTCACAAACAGAATCCGTCAGCAATTTTCTAGAAAAGTTTCTCGCGTAGACACCGTATCTAGCGCAGATAACAACAGAAATGACAGCACCCCTAGCGTCGCAAAATCCCTCTCGCTGAAGGACTTTGGGCTGTAGGCAACGCTAAACTCGCTCTGTAATTTGAAATACAGACATACCCAAAAAACCTTCTTTGGTTTTACACGGGTGAATAGCGATGGGCTGCAAGTGGCTACAGGGAGACATCCAGTAGGAAATTTGTCAGCGCAGGGCAAGTCTGTTGAATACTATTTGAAGGTTATGAGTATGAGTCTGGGTTAGTAACCGGGGGAGAGCTGTGCACTTTCAGGCTGTAATTGCGACACTGAATGATTTTTGGGCTAAGCAAGGCTGTGTGATTATGCAACCCTACGATACGGAGAAGGGGGCGGGAACAAAGAGTCCACATACCTTTTTGCGGGCGCTAGGGCCAGAGCCTTGGTCAGTGGCCTATGCGGAACCTTGCCGAAGACCGGCAGATGGGCGCTACGGAGAAAACCCGAACCGCTACCAGCATTATTTTCAGTACCAGGTATTGATTAAGCCATCGCCTGAGAACATCCAGGAGACTTATATAGACTCGCTTCGGGCGTTGGGGATTAAACCAGAAGACCACGACATTCGGTTTGTGGAGGACAACTGGGAAGATGCGGCGGTGGGTGCTTGGGGCGTAGGTTGGGAAGTGTGGCTAGACGGGATGGAGATTACCCAGTTCACCTACTTCCAGCAGTGCGGGGGGATCGACTGCCGTCCAGTGTCAATTGAGCTAACCTACGGGCTAGAGCGGTTGACGATGTATTTGCAGGAAGTGGATGCGATCGCCAAAATCCGCTGGAACGATCAGCTCACCTATGGCGATATCTATATGCAGGCGGAGGTTGAGAACTCGACGTACAACTTTGAGGCCTCAAATCCAGAACTGCTGTTCACGCTGTTTGATTTGTACCAGCAAGAGGCAGAGCAGCTTATGGATCGAGGGCTGGTGCTGCCGAGTTATGACTACGTGCTGAAGTGCTCACACACTTTTAACTTGTTGGATGCGCGAGGCGTAATTTCTGTAACAGAGCGCACCCGATACATTCGCCAGGTACGAGGATTAGCCAGGCGAGTAGCTCAGCTTTATCTAGAACAACGGGAGAAGCTAGGGTTTCCCCTGTTGGCAAGCCAGCAGCGGAGTGTGGTCTAGCAAGCGTGCAGACGAAGAAGGCGTCTCCACAGATAGTGGAGACGCCTTCTTCGTCTGCACGGGTAGTCAGTAACTTAATGCGTTAAGTAGATTGGTGTAGCACTGTCCCCAGAGCATGTAGCAGGGTATCAACATGCTCTGGCTGACTGTTATAGCCCATGAGGCCAATTCGCCATACCTTGCCTCCAAGTTCTCCGAGCCCACCGCCGACTTCAATGTTGTAGTCGGTCATAAGTTGACGACCAACGGCTTTGGCATCGACGCCGTTGGGTACTCGTACGGTAGTCAGGGTCGGTAGACGAAGGGATTCTTCGACGTGACAGGTGAGACCAAGGTCCGCTAGCCCTTGCCAAAAGTAGGTGGCAGTTTGTTGATGACGCTGCCAACGGGGCTCTAGGCCTTCTTCGACTAGCAGACGCAGAGCTTCGCGCAGAGCATAAGTGAGGTTGACTGGTGCGGTGTGGTGATAGACCCGCTCTGGTCCCCAGTATTTCCGCAGCAGGGCAGCATCAAGATACCAGTTGGCGACGGGTTGGCGACGGCGCTCTAGCTTGGCGACAGCTCGAGGGCTCATGGTGAAGGGGGAAATACCAGGGGCACAGCTCAATCCTTTTTGGCTACAGCTGTAAGCCAGATCAACCTGCCATTCGTCGAGAAAAATTGGCACACCGCCTAGGCTGGTGACAGTATCAACCAGCAGCAAACAGTCGTGGTCAGCACAGGCTGATCCTAATCCTTCGAGGGGTTGGCGAACTCCGGTGGAAGTCTCGGCGTGGACGATCGCCAACACCGCAGGCCGATGTTCCTTTAATGCGGCGGTAAGTTCCTCTAGGGTAAAAGCTTCACCCCAGGGCCGGTGAATGGTGACAACATCGGCTCCATAGCGCTGGGCCATATCGACCAAGCGGTAGCCAAAATAGCCTTTGACAGCAACTAAGACGCGATCGCCCGGTTCGACAGCATTTGCGATCGTTGCTTCCATCGCTGCAGACCCGGTACCGGCCACGGCATAGGTGAGGGGATTAGTAGTCTGCCAGGTATAGCGCAGCAGCTCTTGAACTTCATCCATCATCGCTAGGTAAGCAGCGTCTAGATGGCCAATGGGCTGCTGATTCATGGCGGCAATGACACGGGGGTCAGCGTTACTGGGCCCTGGTCCTAACAACAACCGTTTGGGTACCGTTAGGGGGGACAGAGAGGCTGGCGGTGCCAGCCGAGCAGAGGTATTGGGGGATAGGGTGGTTGCCATGGGTAACACCGAAGACGATGGATTGCTGAACCTGATGAACAGACTGACTCCATTCTCCTATGGATGCGGCATTCCGTAGTGGGAAGCACAACGGTAGCACCTTAGCCCATCAATCTCGTTGGGTCTACACCTCACTGTCTAAGGCCCTTAGCCAAACCACAAACACAACGCCGGGGTTTTGAGGATAAGCTACAGCCTCTGGCGGCAGCCATGACGTGCCTTGAACAGGGCTGACTAGATCAATACGCCCCCCCATGCCCTGCACTAGGTCTTGGACAATGGCGAGACCTAGCCCCGTACCCGGAATGTCGCCCTGGGCCCGCACACCGCGAAAGTGACGGGTAAACAACTGGGGCTGGTCACTAGGGGGAATGCCTGCACCGGTATCGCCTACGACAATTCCCTGGAACATCTGCCTGCCAATCCGCTGCACTAGCCCTGCGGTAATCCAGACTAAAGACCCAGCGGGTGCGTACTTTAGAGCATTGTCGAGCAGGTTGTGGAGCACTTCTCCTAGAGCAGCAGCATCAAGCCAAACCATGGGTAAAGCGGTAGGGATATGGTGCACCAGGTGCAGTCCCCGCTCATGAGCCAAGGGTGCAATGGACTGCACCAGTGGAAGGGCGATCTCAGCGATCGCGCCGGGCTGCACCCTTAGCGATCGTCCCAGCCCATGCCCTGTTGCTGAAACCAACTCTTCAAGGGGCTGACTTTGAGTCGTTGCCAATCTGCTGTTTAAGGTGTCTTCGTTGCTGTCGATAACAATACTGGGACGATCGCTCCATTCACTGGGTGAGCCTGGTAGCAGCAACCTACCCGCTGGTGGGGTAGTAGCCTGCGCCAAGGTTTCATCCCCTTCGGCAACAGCGGTATCAAAATGCTGAGCCAAATCCTGCAATCGTCGGCTCTCACGCACAATGCCTTCAGCAATCGGCCGATTGGTATCCTCAGGGGGTAACCGTTTGACCATCAATTTGCCAAAGGTCTGTAAAGCTGTGAGCGGATTGCGGAACTGATGCAGCAGATCGTGGAAAGTTTCGGACTGATCGGCTTGGATCAGCTGACGTTGGTTAAGCTGACACTGAAGCCATTGGCTACGCTGGTCCAGCACGTATGCGATCGCCAACGTGCTAGCGACCTGCTCAGCCCGTCGATAATCGTCCGCTGTCCACGGCAGTGCTTCGCGAGTACTGACGATCATGCCCAGCACCACTCCATCATGGGCCAACGGCAAAACTAGGGGATACGTGGTTAGATCAGCCCCCACACCCTGCGGTTGGGTTGCCGGTTCTATCCCAAACGGCATCGAGAGCAAACCCTTCTCTGAAGAAACACGAGCTGTGGATGGTAGCCCAACTGAATCTCGCTCTGAGTCAACGGGTTGCTGAAGCCACTGTTCTGGTTGGACGATTGGGGATTGCTTGCTGCCATCAACTTCTTCGGCTGTGTTGAATACTGCCGCTAGTCCCTCCCGCAAGTCGTGCCACAGGTTGGCGGTTTCTGGATAAGCCACCAGCGGTATCAAAGTGGGATTTATTGTCTCAACGGTGGCTTCGACCAAGTACACCACTGTGGAAGCAGCCTCTAACGACTGGGTCAGCAGAAGTACCTGGGACTGACACAATGTGGTGAATTCGGAGCTGGGAGAGCCAATCATGGCGGCGCAACATAAGAGTTTGACGGAAGAAAAATTAAAGTTTTGTCAATTTTTTAACAATTCTGTTCAGCTCTGATCTCCTTTGACACCCTTGCATCCTTTATAGCGCTTGGTGTTCGGAGGTTTTAGGCCGATTTTTAAGAGAAGTTGAAATTCTTATTTTGAGCCTATATACTTGGCCTGGTTAACAAATTTTGTAACCGAAACTACATCCAAATATCCAATGAGAGGGAGGTAGGCAACTTGGCAAGGAGACGCAAGCGTAAGAGTCGTCGTCGCTTAGAAGGCCGTCGCATTTTAGAAGCTGTTCCTCAGTATAGTATTGAGAGCGGCAACGAAAAACCCGTAACCGCAGCTCGGAATTTTATCCATTCCGAGGGCATTGCCCCCCCAGCCCTGCTGCTGGTTAAGCGGAACGAGCACACCACTGACCGGTACTTTTGGGCCGAGAAGGGTCTATTTGGTGCCCAGTATGTAGAAGAGAATCATTTTCTTTTCCCCAGTCTGCGGGTGCTGCTCGGTGAAGAAGGTGAAGAAGAAGAAGAGAACGCCTCAGTTTTAGAGACCTTGACTCACTAAGGTAAGTATTCTGATAGCAGATATTTGCTTTACCAATGTCACTGTCAGAATTACCTTTCACATGCAAAAAGCTAGCCCAAGGGCTAGCTTTTTTTTGCTTCAGCGGTCAAAGCCTTGCTCAAGGGCAATCAGCTCATCGCGGTGAGCTGTAACAGTAACCTTAGCAAGCGCACTCTCTAACGAGCCGCTGTCCGCAGCGTCGGGCCGAATTTCTAAGCAAATCTCCTCATCGCGCTCAGCGCCACGCCAATAGAACCAGCCGGCTAGCGGGCTCAGTGCTAGCAGAGCCAAAAAGATAGCGCCGTGGGCTGGCCATAGATTGGCGAGTACTAAAGCAAAACAGAGAGTCCCCACAGTGGCAAGCAGAGTTAAGAATCCAGCCAAAAACAGGCTCGGACGTACTCTTCCCCGCAGGGTGATGCGTTGGGCCTCTTCTTCAGCCGCAATGATGGCATAGGCCCGTGCCTCAAAGTAAGTCGTCAGGTTTTGCAGTAACGTTATGGGATCAATAGGACGCGTTAGCGTCAGGGTTTCGATACGGTCTTTGGTAGAAGCCCGAATAAAAAAAACTAACCCCACTATCATTAGCAGGGTTAGGAACAGAGTCGAATAGAGAATAGTGTCAGTCACGCCGGACCATGCAAAGCTACTTCTCTAGGGTACGGAATGTTGCATCATTCAGGTAGGCCTTGCACTCCTAATTCACCGATGCGGAGCAGAGTAGACTGGGCTTTGAGCGCAGGCCGGCCGGATTGGATCGCCCATATAGGTTTTCCAAAATTCGGCCAGTTCCTCGGCTTGAAGCCGCCAGTCAGGATTAAGACGGTACATGCGACGAGGACGACCCCGGCCTTCTACCTTTTTCCAGTAGCCGTCAATAGCATTTTCGTCCTCCAAAAACTTAAGTGCTCCGTAAAGCACCGTATCTGATAGACGATAGTGGGGATACTGGTGGGTTAACCGCTGGATCAATTCGGTGCCGTAGGAGTCTTGCTGGAGCAATACCGACAACACGTAGCAAACGGCAAGCTCTTTGTTCAAGTAAATTGGCGGTGGATCCTCGAAGAACTGATAAATATCCTCAAATTTCATGGGATCGCTCCAGGTGTATTTAAAGTTTGCTTGCCTTGAGACAAGCCAGAGTTAAAAGCAACCTATTAGCAGCCGACAGATTTGTAGGTTAATTCTAAGCACAGGTGATCCCCACAGTATCGAAGTAGGGGCAGATGGTAACTATCTGCAAATTTTTTTAGACATTATTAAATATTCGCCACCGAAGTTAATTTAACTTGGATCCTTTTTACTTAGTTTTCCGAGAGGAGGTGCTCCAAGGCTATTCGCTTAGCAAGTCAGTGCTATCGTCCAGGGGATTATTGAATCCACTCGTTTGAAACAGAATGCGCCCGTCGCGCACTGCTGCTAGATGAATTTGAACCGGCCCTACCGTGAAAATATCAGTGGCAGCAATAGCCTGAAGATCGACAGCCTGCCCCGATTGCTGAACAGTCTCTAAGAAATTGAGCACCGTTTCAGGCCGGTTGTCGGCTACTTGTAGCGTGTCGCTGACAACGCCGTCCTGTCGGGCCCGAAATTGAGCGGCTGCCAACAGAAGGTTAAGTCGCTCAACTAGCTGGCGATCGCCCAGAGGAGGAGGGTCTAGCGTGACCGTTGCCAATCGCTCACCCAGAGCATAAACCTGCTGATTAGGGGTGGCATCGATAAAGACCTGCACGCAGGGTTCACCCTGCTGCACCACGCAGGGCTCGCCCGTTACATAGTTAGCCGCAGACAGCAGGCGCACGACGTAATCTTCACCTGTGGACAAACGCTCAATCAGCGCCTCGACCTCGCGATTACCAATCAGCAAAATTTGCTGGTCGATCAAAGCCCCAGGGGCAATGGCTCGAGACACCAGGCGGTTGGCTTCAAGTAAAAAGCCCGTCACAAACTCCTCTGCCTGCTCTCGATTCTCGGCACGACCTTGACCGACTAAAATCTCTTGGTTGCGGTTGAGAGCAATATTGCCCCGAAACAGCCCTTGATACTGCGTTTGCAGAACGGCTACCTGCTGCTCTAAAAAGTCTTGCTCGGCCTCTAGGCTAGCCAGCCGCTGCTCTCGCTGGGCGATCGCCCGATCGCGATCGGCAATCTCCTCATCTAGTTTGGCAATTGCCCGATCGCGATCGGCAATCTGTTTGCCAATAGTGGCTTGCTGCGCCAGCAGGTTATCACGCTGAACCCGCAGAGCGTCCGTCGATTGGCGCAGCGCAGCAGCCTGCTGTGATACGGCATCTAGCTGGCCTAGAGTTTGGCGTAGTTCACCCTCAGTCGCTTCCTGCTGAACCACCGCCTGGTTGAGCGATTGGTTAATTTCTTGTAATCGAGCTAGCGCCCGCTGCCGTTCGTTAGTTGCCGACTCCAGATCGGTCTCTACGCTCTCTTGGGTAGATTGAGCCTGGGCCAAATCAGCCTCGGCGTTGGCTAAATCAGCCTGAATTTTACTCAACTCGAACACCCCAGTGCGCAGCTGACTGCTCACTCCAAACAGCAGGGCCAGTGTAGAGGCTGAAATGACGCTACCCGTGGCAATGCTGACTAAGGTAGCCGTTTGCCGGGGGCGTAGATTGAACAAGCTTAGACGTGCTTTGCCCACCCGCGTGCCGACGCGATCGCCGAGGGTAGCAATAAAGCCCCCCAAAATTAAGACCGCCAAAATCAGTACGTAACCAGAAACCATGCACCAGCCACAGGGGAGTTTGCACTTACTCTACTGCATGGGTTGAAGCCTCGTACGCCCCAATATTGTCGATTGCTGGTTTGGCTACCAAAACCACCCCACCTAGCCAAACCTAAACTAAGTAAACTGCTGACTCAGATTGACCGGATCATGCACAGTAATTTTCTTTTTGTAGATGGAGATCATGCCTTCCTGGCGCAAATCTCCCAGCAGGCGAGTCACAGTCACCCGAGTGGAGCCGATGGCCTCAGCAATGGCCTGATGAGACAGTTTCAGGTCAATAGTGATGCCATCCTGGCTAGGCACCCCAAAATCGCGACAGAGAATGAGTAAGAAACTTACCAGCCGTGAGCCCATGTCTCGATGGGCCAAGGTTTCGATCATCATCTCGGTTTGCAAGATGCGAGAGGATAACCCCCTCAACATCAGCAAGGCCAGTTCAGGATTTTCCTCCAGCGCCTGCTCAACCTGCTCAATTGGAACAGACAATAGCTCTACTGGGGTGAAGGCCACGGAGTGATAAAAGCGATCAGAACGGTTGCCCGTAATTAGCGACAAGACTCCAAACACACTGTTTTCGCGCAGCAGAGCAACTGTGATTTCTTCTCCAGCCTCGTACACCCGCGACAGCTTCACTGCCCCTTTTAGCAAGAAGTACACCCGTTCGGCTGGGTCTCCAGGGAAAAAAATTGTTTTTCCCCGCTCATAGGATTCGACTACAGGGGGAAACGCTCCTCCAGATAGCTGACGAAAAACATTGGCAAGGGGCTTATCTTGGGTCACTACCATAACGTTCTGCTAAGAGCATCACAGAGAGCATCTGCACTGAATTTACTGTTTTGCCGTTGCCATGACAGCCAGACCACAGCACAGACCACTTTGGGCATAAAGCATAAAGCAGTCTGACTGGTCTGGCACGCTAACCAATGCAAACGTTCCATGACTTTAGATCACTTAACCTCAACTGCAAGGCAAGCGTTTGTATAGCAAGTTACTTTATTGCTCCCAAGGCCGATCTTGGAACCCCTGAAGTGGTTTCACAGTGGTTATTAGGGTCGGAACAACTGCGGATGAGGCTAAGAGCAACAGCAAACTCAGAACAACTTGGACCGTCGCTCTCAGCTAAGAATCGGCAGCTACCAGCGCAAAATACTGACAGAAAAAGCCTTGTGTTATACCCGACTTTTTTGGTCGGGTATATTTGACCAAGTATTGTCACCAGTGTTACGTTCTGGATAACTTAGCGAAGTTGACAACTGCTCCTCAGAAAATCTCAGAGAAAACGCCATGACGCAGTCTATCGAACAAGCGATCGCCACCAAGCCCACATTTTCAGCATTGAAATGCCGAGAATGTGGTGAGACCTATGACTTAGGCGCCAAGCATGTGTGCGAAGACGTGTGCTTTGGCCCATTAGAGGTAGCCTACGACTATGACGAAATTCGCAGGCGGGTCACCCGCAGCAGTATCCAAGCAGGGCCGCTGTCAATTTGGCGCTACAAGGACTTTTTGCCCGTCAGCACCGATAACCCAATTGATGTGGGAACCGGCATGACACCCCTAGTGCGGGCCAACCGACTGGCGCGGCAGCTAGGGCTAAAAGAACTCTATATAAAGAATGACGCTGTCAACATGCCCACCCTGAGTTTCAAGGACCGGGTGGTATCGGTGGCGCTGACCCGAGCAAGAGAGCTAGGGTTTACTACAGTATCTTGTGCCAGTACAGGAAACCTAGCAAACTCTACGGCGGCGATCGCAGCTCATGCTGGCCTTGACTGCTGTGTATTCATCCCCGCTGACCTGGAAGCAGGCAAAGTGCTCGGCACCCTAATTTACAACCCTACAGTGATGGCTGTGCAGGGCAACTATGACCAGGTCAACCGTCTGTGCTCTGAGGTAGCCAACACCCAAGGGTGGGGGTTCGTCAACATCAATCTGCGCCCCTACTACTCCGAAGGGTCTAAAACCCTGGGCTACGAAGTAGCTGAACAGCTAGGTTGGCGCTTACCAGACCACATCGTAGCGCCGTTGGCATCGGGGTCACTATTTACCAAGATCTACAAAGGCTTTCAAGAATTTGTGAAGGTCGGCCTCGTCGACGATAAGCCTGTACGCTTTAGCGGTGCCCAAGCCGAGGGATGCTCTCCTATTGCCCAAGCCTTTAAAGAAGGCCGCGATTTTGTGACTCCGGTCAAACCCAATACGATTGCCAAGTCTATTGCCATTGGAAACCCCGCCGACGGTATCTATGCGCTCGATATAGCTCGTAAAACCAACGGCAACATCGAGTCAGTAACCGATGCTGAAGTGATTGAAGGCATGAAGCTTTTGGCTGAAACCGAAGGTATCTTCACCGAGACTGCTGGCGGCACCACCATTGCAGTACTCAAAAAACTGGTAGAAGCCGGTAAGATTGACCCCGACGAGTCTACAGTCGTCTACATTACCGGCAACGGCCTGAAGACCCAAGAGGCTGTACAGGGTTACATTGGTGAGCCCTTTACCATTGAGCCTAAGCTCGACAGCTTCGAGCGTGCCCTAGAGCGCTCCCGCACCCTCGACCGGCTGGAATGGCAGCAGGTATTAGTCTAGGGCTTAAGGTACGAGGTTCAAGGTTTAAGTTTTTGCTTTTCAGCTTGAACCTTACTCCCTATAACTCTTACTGACAGACCAATCTTATTTTCCAATTCATTTACTACACCCATGGCTGTTAAAGTACTAATTCCAACCCCGCTGCAAAAATTCACCAACAACCAGGCTGCCCTCGAATGTAGTGGTGGCAATATCGTAGATCTGCTCAATGATTTGGAGAGCAACTGCCCCGGCATTAAAGCCCGGCTGTGTGACGATTCTGGCGAACTGCGCCGCTTTGTCAACTTCTACGTCAACAGCGAAGACATTCGCTTTCTCGATGGTAAAGAGACTGCCCTTAATGATGGAGACGAAGTCAGCATCGTCCCTGCCGTAGCTGGGGGCTAATGTTGGAGCTGAAGACTAGCTATTAAATCAGAAAACGCTGAACAAAGCTTTTGTTCAGCGTTTTTTTTGCAGCTCAGCAGGTTGGGTTGAGTAATCGCCTCTGTTTCTTTTCTTGCCAATTGATAGGTTGTGCGCGTTCAGGTTTCTCACTCACTGCAACAGCCACTACCTAAACAAAAAATTTGAATGGGCTTGCAAAAATGATAGATGCTACAAAAGTCAAAGTATTTTGAGAAAATTTTTGAATGGCTGTAAGCTTTCCATCTATTCTGATGAGCACAAATTGTAGAACCCATTCTTGGCTAGCTAGCCTTTCCATTAAACGTATAACTTCTACTACTCTCAATATTGAACTGATGGCGGCTTCTCAAATTTGCTTTAAAGAAGCTTGGGATCAGCTACGTAAAAATAAGTAACTGATCCCAAATGTTATTAGGAACTAGAAGTTAAGCGCCATCAATAATCTAGAGCTTCTTCCAGGTACCGTTTGTGCAAGCAGTAGCAGACTGGCTTGCAGAGGTGCTGAAGTTGGTGAGCGCACCGGCAGCAGCAGCCACGTTAGCTTGAGTCGATTCACAAATGATTGCAATCGTGGTTGCTTCCGTGGTTGCGCTACCCGAGTTTAGCTGGGCAGCACCGACATAGCTCTTTAGAGCGGTATCAACTCTGTCAGCAAAAGCCGTTGCGCCAAAAGGACCACTAGCGCCAATGGTGTAGTTGTAGTAAGTGGTGGCGGAAGGAATACCAATGGCCAGTTCCACAAAACCAGGAGCAAACGTAGGGTTTTCTAGACGGTAAGCTTGCTGACCACGGTTCATAGAACCAACGTAGGTTTTAGCTTCAGACTGACGGGCTTTGTTGGCTTGGTTGAGGAAGGAAGGTAGGGCAATAGCAGCCAGAATACCGATGATGATAATAACCACCAGCAGTTCAATTAGAGTGAAGCCGCCTTCTTCTTTTTTAGCAATGAAGTGCTTGAGCAGGTTGGCTTTGAGAGATGCTTTCATAGGTGTATGTCTCCTTGGGTTAGGCGGCGGTAGAGGTGTTATTTGCGCCTGGGTCTAACTTACCCACTTGCTCTGACTGAGCGATCACACCTGACTAAAAAAGTTTTCGGGCAGTGGAGGCGGGGGTGTAATTTCAAAGCGATTCTTGACGGCACTAGGCAAGTTAAGCTGCTTGGTTTGAATCGTTTCTATAGCTTGGTCTAGCGCCACAAACTCCCTGGGCAGCTCCTCAAACAACCCAAGTAAGTTAGGGATAGCCCACTGCTCCATTTCCTCAATGGGTGCAATAAAGTTAATGCCCTGAGCGTATCGATTGCGATAGGTGAGCCCTAGCAAGCTACGGCCAGTTAGTTCAACCGGTTCTACTAGGGAAGTCAACCACGATCGCACATCTCGAAATTGCCCCAACGATTCGGTTAGCAGTACCTTCTCATGTGCAGGAAGCTCGGCTTGAGCAAAGTAGTTTTGGGCAGCGGCAGGCGAAAGCCATGCCCGAAGCAGCAACAGAGCCTGATCTTGGGGAGTGGCTTCTAGTGCTTGATTAACGATGGCTAGGGCTGCTTCGAGGCTTTGGTCTGTGGCTAAAAGCGCCTGCGTGATTGGTCTTAGCCCGTCACGGTTGGCGGTGAGAGGTTGTCTCTGCCACCAGCGAATCAGCGCTGTTTGGTCGTAAAAAGTGGAATATCCTGGGATCTTTGGCGATAGCCCGTTGAGTATGGACTCGTGGTAGGTTAACGCCTGATCTAAAACCTGCTGTTTAATTGGTGCTAAGGACTCTTGCTCCCACAGAGGCAAAGTCAAAAATTCGGGATGGCCAAGGCCTTGAAGGCTAAACGCGGTTACGGCGGCTTCGGTTTGGCCTTGGGCTAGGTAGGCTTGCCCCAGCACATAGCGGCTCAAGGCACTTTTTCTGGGGAGTAGCTGCACGGCACGGCGGCTATAGTCCGCTGCAGCAGCTGGGTTTTGAGGTAACAGCAGAACCGCCATGTTGTAATTAAACCAGGCATCGTTGGGGGCGATCGCAGCAGCGCTATACAGATTAGTCAAGGCATCGCGGCGCACAGCATCTTGCTCACCTGGAGACACGAGAGGCAGCAGTTGATAGATGATTTGTCCGGATAGGGCGGGGTAGGTTGGATCCCAAGGAACGAAAGTGGCAGCGGCAGATAGCTGTTGCAACGAGCTAGCTACATCGCCTCGTTCTGCACGGCTGAGGGCACGGTGGGCAAAAAAGAAGCCTAGGTCGGTCACAAACCACAAATAGGTTGTGATCGCCAACCAGGCTACCAGGGCCAGGCTAAGATAGCGGCGGGTTCCTCCACTTAGGGTAGGCAGCGAGGGCAGCTCTGTTTGATTTGCTAGGCTGAGCAACAGGAGTAGCAAGGCCCCAAGCGCCATGGAAATGCCAACGTTTTCAAGCTGGTAGTCAGTGAGGCTAGATACCCCGTAGGCTAAGAAGCTACCGCCTGCGCCATACAGCAACCATCGACTAGCCGGCTCTTGTGCAGTTTGGTATAGACGCAGCCAGAGCGCGGCGACAAGTACCAGCCATGCCAGATCCAGCCCAAGACCCAGTAGCCCCATCTCTCCTAAAAGCTGAAACGGCGTACTGTGAAGCTGCTGAGAATGGTCTTGACCTAGGCCCGTTTCTATCGGGCGATATAGATTTGAGACACGGCTCATCACCCCTGGCCCCACGCCCACCAATGGACGATGGCTAAAAATGTTAAGGGCAGTCTTAGCCAGGAAGTAACGATCGAGCACCGGGCCATCTTGTACTACAAAGCCAGAAGGATCGTTAAAATCTAGACCGCCAAACAAGCTGCGAACCCTTGAGTTGCTGGCTAGAGCGCTAATCGCGACGGCTAACCCCAGGCCGCCTAGCAACCAACGCTGGGTTCTGCCCTTAGCGGTGGGGTTGACAACAAAGGCAACGACTATAAGAAGCAACCACACCAAAATTCCCAACAACGCCCCCCGCGATCCGCTGAGGTAGAGAGCGATCGCAGCCAAGGCCGAGGCCGCCGCCATCAACCACCGCAGCCATCCCTTAAAGGCCACAGCACAGGCTGCAACAAACGGCAGCGCTAGAGCAAAGTAGCCACCCACGAAATTGTGGTGGCCAAAGGGCATGGCATTGCGCAGGGCAGTAGAAAAACTGTCGTCTAACTCTGCCCCTGACGTAGGTCGCCATAGAAGTAAGGAAATTAGGGTGGTGCCTAGCATCGTTGTGGCGATTGCTGCGGCTACCTGAGTAGCTTTGAGCTGGGCCTGGTTTATCCAATTGACGCCGCAGTACAACGCAAAAAAGTAGTACGTTGCTAAAACCACATTCCACAGGGCCACTGTTTTGAAGTCGCTGGCCAGGCTGCAAACCATTAAAACAATACCTGTGCCGGCTACAGCCCAATCGAGCCCGTAACCTAGGGGACGAAACGGCACGTGAAACTGGCGTAGCTGCCAGACCAGCCAGCCGCCAAAAGCTAGAAACCCCAGCTGCCACACCAAGGCCCATGGCCAACTCACCATGCGCAGGTAACTGTGAGGTAGCCAGGTCATGAAGACAACAGCTACCAGGCCTACCCCTCCCAGCCACCAACCTTTAAAAACAGCATTGAGTTGTTGAGCAGAGGTTTGGGCCATGGGAGATGCCATCAGGTTACAGAACTGCCAAGCAGATGAGGAGGCTGAGTTGAAGTGCCTCAATTGCGATCGCAGCCACGGTGGGTAGACTTATTCTAGAACCACCCTAAAACCTGAAACCCGCTCTATAGGTTTCTTACCCTTGCGCCCACATCATGCAGCTCTCTTCAAGCAAACGCCGCCCGCCCTTGCTCTGGGCCAAACATTTGGCAATTTGGGTACTGCCCGCTGCTTTGCTGCTGGCCTTAGTGCCCTTACAGCAGCAGCGCCTAGCTAACTTACAAGACCGCAGCATTACCGATCAAAGTCTTGAGCAACAAGACCAGGCAACGGCAGCGACCCTGGCGTTGGCGCAGAAAACGCCCACCTTTGGGTTTGACAATCTGGCGGCTGACTGGTTTTTTCTGCGATTTTTGCAGTACTTTGGCGACGATGAGGCTCGAGCTAAAACGGGTTACGACCTAAGCCCGGAGTTCTTTCGGGTTGTTATCCCTAAAGACCCGTATTACCGAATGTTTTATCTGTTTTTGTCAGGCAGCACTAGCAATTTCGCCGCCCAACCGGAGCAAAGCGTTGCGATTACCGCCCAGGGGCTAAAGCGGTTGACCCCAACGGTGCCATCTGACGGGTTTTATATCTGGCGCTATCGCGGTGTAGATGAGCTGCTCTATCTGGGTGACGGGAAGGCGGCTCAACAATCTTTTCAAACCGCTGCAGAGTGGGGACGGCAATCGCCCGAAGCAGAGGCCCCAATAATTGCAGAAAACTCTCAGCGTACAGCCGATTTTTTGGCCAATAACCCCCTGAGCAAGCAGGCCCAGGTCAATGCCTGGGCCAGTGTTTTGGCCAATGCTTTTGACGATGCGACTCGCCAAAAAGCCATTGATCGAATTGAAGCCCTTGGTGGCAGCGTTATGATTAGCGAAACCGGCGAGCTTGGTCTACGGTTTCCGCCCGACGATTAGCGCCTGCTTACAATTGGCCGCAGTCGGCGATTACGACGGGCTCAGAGGTTTGGCCACTACGGCTACCGACTTGCTCTATGGTGCTGACCACATCCATGCCTTCGACCACGCTGCCAAAGACCACGTGCTTGCCGTCGAGCCAGGGGGTAGCCACGGTGGTCAAAAAGAACTGTGACCCGTTGGTATTAGGGCCAGCATTGGCCATACTCAGGAGCCCAGGGGTGGTGTGCTTGAGAGTAAAGTTTTCGTCAGCAAATTTCATGCCGTAGATCGACTCGCCGCCGGTGCCGTTGCCGCGAGTAAAGTCGCCACCCTGACACATGAATTCAGGAATGACGCGGTGAAAGCTAGAGCCTTTGAAGTGCAGCGGCACACCGGAGGTACCCATGCCTTTTTCGCCAGTGCAGAGGGCGCGGAAGTTTTCGGCGGTTTTGGGGGTGACATCGGCACGCAGCTCCATGACAATGCGGCCTGCGGGAGTGCCGCCAATGGTGATGTCAAAAAATACTCTGGGATTAGTTGCTTCAGTCATAGCTAATTCTTAAAGTGCAAGACACAGGGATTGACCCTGCCATTAACCCATAGTTTGAGCCAGGTGAACACCTGCTCGCTAGGGCAGGGCAGGATGCTGTTTCACTATATCCATGAAATGCTTTGCTATGTCAGAGCTGCAAGCTTGTGTCGAGGGACTGCAATACTGGGTCTAGGGCTGGAGATAAGGTGCGGTTAACTAGTGCTGTGTTGCGATCGCAACACAGCAATATATTCAGGAAGTATCGGGGTTACAGCTTATCGCTGATACCTCCGGTGAGGAAGACCCTTTTTGTAAACCGCTCTCGGGTTTTATTAAGAACCCGAAGAGCGGCTCTGCTACGGGAGTTAATCTACGCCTTCAATCGGAGCAAAGCCCTGGCGCTGGACGTTTTCACTAACGTGGCGAGGTTCTAGAAATTGCAGCAGGTAGTCTGGGCCGCCCGCTTTAGAACCAACGCCCGACATCTTGAAGCCGCCGAAGGGCTGGCGAGAGACGATCGCCCCCGTAATCCCCCGATTGATGTAGAGGTTGCCAACAGCAAACTCGTTCTGCACCCGCTCAATGTGGGAAGGAGTGCGGGAGTAGAGTCCGCCCGTTAACCCGTAGTCGGTATCGTTGGCGATGCGTAGGGCATCGTCGAAGTCTTGGGCTTTGATGACGGCTAGAACCGGGCCAAAGATTTCTTCTTGGGCGATCGCTGCATCAGGTTTCACATTAGTAAACACAGTAGGGCCAACGAAGTAACCGTCGGCGGGCGTTGGCATTTCCAGCGCCAGGGTAGCTTCGGCTTTGCCTTTCTCGATGTACTCCTTGATTTTGGCCTGGGCGTTGGCGTCAATCACCGGGCCGACCTTGGTGCTGGGTTTCACCGCTTCGCCCACATTGAGAGAGCGGGTGGCTTCTACCAAGCGATGGATAAAGGCGTCATACACCGAGGCCACCACGATCGCCCGAGAACAAGCCGAGCATTTCTGGCCGCTGTAGCCAAAGGCGGAGTAGACCACGCCCTGCACCGCTTGATCTAAATCCGCGCTTTCGTCGATGATGATGCCGTTTTTGCCGCCCATTTCAGCGATCACGCGCTTCATGTGGCGCTGGCCAGGTCGCCATTGGGCCGCATCGGCGTAGATGCGACAGCCCACCTCGCGGGAGCCGGTAAAGGCAATCAGGTGCACGTCCGGGTGGTTAACCAGGTGTGCGCCGACGGTAGAGCCTCGGGCCGGGAGGTACTGAAAAACGCCGGGGGGCATACCCGCTTCGATCAAAATTTCGGCGATCTTGGCGGCGATCACGGCGGAGTTTTCAGCGGGCTTGAGGATGGTGCAGTTACCGGTGACTAGAGCCGCGACGGTCATGCCGGTAGCGATCGCTAGGGGAAAATTCCAAGGCGAGATCACTACTGCGATGCCGCGCGGGAAGTAGCGATAGCGGTTGGTTTCACCGGGGTAGTCGTAGGCGTACCCAGCATCAAGCCGCTCCATCTCGTCAGCGTAGTAGCGGCAGAAGTCAATGGCTTCGGAGACTTCAGGGTCGGCCTGACCCAGGGGTTTGCCGACTTCGTACACCATCCAGGCGTTGAGTTCGTGGCGGCGCTCTTCCATGAGATCAGCGGCGCGACGCAGGATAGCTCCGCGCTCCTTTGCAGGTGTGGCGGCCCAGGCAGGGAAAGCCGCTTTGGCAGCGGCGATCGCCGCATCTGCTTGCTCTTGACTGGCCAATCCCAGCTTGCCGACCAGTTCCGCTGGCTTCGACGGGTTCACCGAATCTGCCGTAGCTTCGGTATCGACCGCTTCACCATTGATGATCGGGTTGTAACGCCGACCGAGTTGGGCGTGGACGGTCTTAAGTGCTTCGGTGGCTTGGGATCGCTTGGTGGCGATCGCGAAGTCGAGGTCGGGGGCGTTGGGGTAGGGGGCGGGGGGTAAGGGATGCGCGGTGTTGCCGGGGGCGTCTTCTGGGGCAAACTCCGGTGCCGCCAGCAGGGTCTCTACGGGCACGTCTTCCTGGTTCTGCCGCAGGAACGAGCTGTTGGCGGTATTTTCCAGCAGGCGGCGAATTAGGTATGACATCCCCGGAATCAGCTCGCCAAAGGGAGCATAGACCCGTACCCGGTAGCCTTTATCAGCTAGGGTTTTGGCCAGCTTGTCAGCCATGCCGTAGAGCACTTGCAGCTCGATGTTGCGGCGGGGAATGTTGAGTTCTTCGGCGATCGCCATGGCGTGGGCCTGCGATCGCACGTTATGGCTGCCAATAGCGGCATAGAGGTATTGATGGTTCTCTAGCAGCAGCCGGGTCATGCGCTCAAAATTGGCGTCGGTAGAAACTTTTTGGCTATAGACCGGGCTACGCCAGCCGTTTTGCCGCGCAGTAATAGTCTCTTGATCCCAGTAAGCACCCTTCACCAGGCGCACGGTGACCGGGGTGCCGCGATTTTTCGCCCAAATCACCAGATCCTTCAGATCGTTGTAGCTGTCCTGTAGGTAGGCCTGCAGGGTAACGCCCAGGTCGTCGCGCTGGCGAAATTCAGCCTCCATCAAAATGTCTTTGAGAATTGCCAGGGTCAGGGCCTTGTAGCGGTACTGCTCCATATCGAAGTGGACAGCAACGCCTAGTTCCTGGGCGCGGCGCAGCAGGGTGCGAATGTGCTCGCTCACCTTGGCGCGGCTGCCTTCCGCATCCAGCGGGTCGAACTGGGAGTAGAAGGCGGTGAGCTTAACGGAAACCTGAACCTTGGCTAGTTCCTTGCCATCTGCCAGATCGATCGCGTCGACGGTCTTCCAGTTTTTCGCCGCATTAGACAGCTGCGCCATTAAATCCAGGTAGCGCTGAAGGTAGGCATGGGCTTCTTCCTCAGTGATCACCGCTTCACCCAGCAGATCCATGGTGAAGGTGAGCTTGTCTTTGCGCATGCGCTCGATCGCCCTGATCGCCTTCTCGATGGTTTCGCCCGAAATGTAGCGATAGGCGAGGGTTTCCACCGCTGGGGCAACGGTGGTAGCGGCGAGTTGGCCAGGCACCGAATCGGGATTGGTAAAGTTCAGCAATCCCTTGAGCGCATTGGGCAGTTCGACTTCTTCCGCCGATAGATACTCCTGCAGGTGGCGGGCGATCTCAGGTTTGCTGCGCAGGGCAGGCAGCGCGTCGATGAAGCGAAACAGCTGCACCTTCAGCCCAGGGTTGCCCATGGCAAAATCCATAATTCTGTCGTCCCAGCGCATTTGGTCGCGCATTTGGGCGAAGAGGTTTTTCTTCTCGCGGGTGGCGCCGAGCAGGACGGTGGCGATCGCGAGGGTCTTAGCCTCGTACTGTAGTGAGTCGGTCTGAGGCTTAATTGCTGGGGCTACCACGGTGTTTGTCTCCTTATTCCCTTACTCCATCTTGAGCGAAAAAAGTCGGGTTAAGGGGCCGTGTCAAGATTCTATGGGAGACGGAGATGCTCGGTTCGCAAACAGGTCGTTGAGGGAATTCGCTTAGCCGGACTTCTATGATAAAAACAGCCAATTCTCTTCCTGGGTTCTGTGATGACGGCTTACACCATTAAGCTCCAGCCTGCCCTAACCATGACCGATGAGCAGTTCTACCAACTGTGCATCACCAACCCCGACCTCAAGTTTGAGCGCAATGCCCAGGGAGATCTGCTGATCATGTCGCCAACGGGTGGAGAAACCGGCAACCGCAATGTAGAACTAGCCACAGAGTTTGTGCTGTGGAATCGTCAGCATCGGCTAGGAGTTGTCTTTGACTCATCCACCGGGTTTAAGCTGCCGGGAGGTGGCGATCGCTCGCCCGATGTCGCCTGGGTCGAGCAATCTCGCTGGGACGCCCTCAACTCTGAGCAAAGGCAAAAATTTCCACCCATCGCTCCCGACTTTGTGCTGGAGCTGCTGTCGCCCAGCGATCGCCTCTCAGTGGTGCAAACCAAAATGCAGGAATACATGGCTAGCGGCGTCCGGCTCGGCTGGCTGATTAACCCCAGCAGCAGACAGGTCGAAGTCTACCAACCGGAGCAAGTTGCCGAGTTGTTGAACAACCCAATCCACCTTTCAGGAGAACCCGTTCTGCCTGGCTTTGTGCTGGATATGAACTTAATCTGGTAACCAGCAATCCATTCCGGCAGAATAAAGGTTCGGCGTAATTACCCGGCTGTAGATAGTTTTCTTGACCCATGACCGAAGACCCACGCGATCGCGCCAAAACCCAGTACGCCTATGGCCAAGCTGCCTTTGAGCGGGGCAGCTACCGCGAGGCCGTGGAGTTTTTTGAGGAGGCCGTTAAGCTCGCTAAGGCCACCACACCCCTGGGCGGCGAAATTCAAACCTGGCTGGTGAATGCCTACAGTGCAGTGGGGCGACAGAACGATGCGATCGCCCTCTGCCAGGCCCTAGCTCGCCACCCCGACCTAGAGACCCGCAAGCAGGGCAAAAATCTTCTTTACATTCTGCAAGCGCCCCAGCTCCAGCGGCCGACGAACTGGATGACCGAAATTCCGGCTTTAGACAATTTGTCTCAAGATGGCTCCCAGAGTTCGGGCGGTTCGGGTTATTCAACAGCGGCAAAGGCGGCCCCGCGATCGCGTCCCAAGCCTGAGCCCGTTCCCCTTGACCCCAGCCAGATCAATACTAAAGACAACGGCTTTTTGTGGGCTGCGCTGGTGGGGGTTGCCCTAGTGCTAGGCGGGCTGCTCTGGTTGAGCTAGAACCTGGCAGCGTTGACCTAAGTCCTAGACATTCCCCAGGGAGAGCATTGCTTTGGGGGGGATCCGACCCGTATGATTTAGTGCTGCTGTTTAGGGCACTACTCAAGTCATGGTAAGCATTCGTCGTTCATGGATTGCAGGGGTATCGAGCCTGCTGTTGCTCCTGCCTTTGGGAGCCTGTGCGCCCTCTGAGCCAAGGCAAGGGGCTTCCGGAGAAGACGGCGCTGCGACGGAGCAGAGCACCCTTCCCCTGACCGCCGGAGCTATTCCTGACCAAGATCCTGAGGTGCTTCAGCGGCTTTATACCAAGCTGGCCGACTACTTAGAGGCCGAGCTGGGTGTTCCCGTCGACTACAAGCCCGTGACTGACTACGCCGCCGCCGTTACGGCTTTTAAGGTCGGGGACCTCGATTTGGTCTGGTTCGGTGGCTTAACAGGGGTGCAGGCACGGTTACAGGTTCCGGGGGCTGAGGCGATCGCCCAGCGCGACATTGATGAACAGTTCCACAGCGTCTTTATCGCCAACACCGCCGCTGGCCTTAAAGAATTCTCGGACATCCAAGACCTGACCCAAATTAAGGGCCGCACCTTTACTTTTGGCAGCGAGTCTTCCACCTCTGGACGATTGATGCCCCAGCACTTTATGGAAGAGGCGGGCCTCGACACCGCCCAAGACTTCAAAGGGGAAGTGGGTTTCTCAGGCAACCACGACACCACCATTAAGCTGGTGGAGGCGGGCACCTATGAAGTGGGAGCCCTCAACGAGCAGGTGTGGCTCGATCGCGTCGCTGAAGGTGCAGTTGATACCACTAAAGTCGACGTCATTTGGCGCACTCCGCCCTACTTTGACTACCACTGGGTGATTAGCCCCGAGGTGGATGAGCGCTACGGCGACGGTTTTGCCGACAAGGTGCAGGCTGCCCTGATGGCCCTCGACCCCGCCGTGCCCGAACACAAGGAAATTCTCGATCTGTTTGGGGCTGAGCGCTTTATTGCCACCGACAACGACAACTACGCCGAGATCGAAGCGGTGGGCCGCAAGATCGGCAAGATTCAGTAGTGCCTGCGATGGGGGCGGGACCGATATTTCAGTTGGAGGGGGTGAGCTGTCGGTTTGGAGCGGTGGCGGCCCTCACTGATTGCAGCTTAGCAATCGCCCCCGGCGAACGGGTGGCGCTGATCGGCCCCAGCGGCGCAGGCAAAAGCACGTTGCTGAGTCTGCTCAACGGCAGTCAGACTCCCACTACCGGGCGAGTGGTGATTCTCGGGCAGGATGTCAATCGCCTCAGCCCCAGAAAGCGGCGGCGGATTCAGCGATTGGTAGGCACGGTTTATCAGCAGCACCACCTGGTGGGCAACCTAGCCGTGGTTCACAACGTCAATGCCGGTCACCTAGGGCGATGGCCGCTACTGAGGGCGCTGTGGTCACTGGTATGGCCCCAGCAGGTGCAGACTGCGGCCCAGGCGCTAGCCCAGGTGGGCATTGCCGACAAGCTCTACGCCCGCACCGATCGCCTCTCGGGCGGCCAGCAGCAGCGGGCGGCTCTAGCCCGGGTGCTGGTGCAAGACCCTGCTGCTATTCTGGCGGATGAGCCGATTTCAAGCGTGGATCCTGAGCGATCGCGCGCCCTGATGGATCTGCTGCGCCAGCTCAGCGAAACCACCGGCAAAACCCTGGTGATTAGCCTGCACGAGGTGGAATTTGCGGTGAAGTACTGCGATCGCGTTGTTGGCTTGCGCCAGGGCCAAATTCTGTTCGATGTCCCAACCACAGAAGTTAGCGAAACCATGCTGACTGACCTTTACCGCCTTTAGCTCAGCACTATCCCCGCCAAAAGCTTTATCAAAGGCAGCAGCCAAGCAATTTTGTATTAAAGAATATATGCAAGAGGCAGACTTCCAAGATTAAGTAGTGGTTGCTACAGAGCCTCTCTGTTACGCCTGTCTACTGATCCTGAATGAAAATCGCCACTTGGAACCTTGAGCGCGCGCTACCTGAGTCGGGGCGGGCTGAACGCCAGCGACAATGGCTCAGCCGCATCGATGCCGACATTTGGATTTTGACCGAAACTCACCTGGGCATTACTCCAGGGGCAGATTACTACTCTGTGGCCAGCAGCCTGCCCGATCGCCCCGGAGCCGACGGTGAGCGCTGGGTGCAAATTTGGGTCAAGACCGGGGTGTTAACACCGTTAGAAACCTCTGATGAGGCTCGCACCGCCGCCGCCCTGCTGACGCTGCCCGACAGCCAGCAATGGGTGCTATACGGCACAGTGCTGCCGTGGTTAGGAAGCGGCTGGCGAGCCCACCCCGCCTCCAAAGGCCAAGCCTTTGCCGCTGCCTTAGCCGCACAGCAGGCCGACTGGCAAAAGCTGCGGACGATCTACCCAGAGGCAGCTTTGCTGGTCGCCGGCGACTTCAACCAAGATCTGGATAATCTGCACTACTATGGGTCACGCCAAAACAAGCAGGCCCTGCGACAGGCATTGGCCGATGTGGGGCTAGACTGCCTCACCGCTGGAGAAAACGACCCGGTGCATCAGTTGATCTGCGGGCAGCACTCCAACATTGACCACATCTGTTTATCCCAAAATTTGCCTGGGCAGTTTCGAAGTTCCTTTGCCTGGCCGCCACGCCTTGAGGATCTACGCGGTCTATCCGATCATTTTGGCGTTGGCGTAGACATTCATGTCTAGGCGCTACCACAGGCAAATTTTAGTCACGGCAATGTTGCCGCCAAAGCAGACAGCCACGTCTGAGTCGGGGTCGTGGCGGCGATCGCCATACTTGCCCGTATAGTAAAACTGGCCTTGGTCAACCTTGAACTCAGTGGGCAGGGGCTGGGTACAGAGGGTGCAAAAGACAATCTCAGGGTCGGTATCACCCGGCTGCAAGTGGGGTAAATTCACGTTCCAAAAGCACCCCGGCGGCAGTGTCTCAGCCATCAGCACATCGACCACCTGGGCGGTCAGACGAGTCGCCAACCCCCAATCCACCGGACGACGATTCTCAATGTAGTGAGAAATCGCCACCCCCGGCACCCGCAGCAGCGCCGCCTCCCGTACCGCAGCCACAGTGCCTGACAGGTGAATATCGGCCCCCATATTGCCCCCAGCGTTAATACCCGAGAGCACCCAGGTGGCATCAGGGCACAGGTGGCTAAGGGCAACGCGGGTGCAATCGGCAGGGGTGCCGCCAATGGCAAAGGCGCGATCGCTGCGCTGGTCGATGGCGATTGGGCCGCCCCGGTTCATCTGATGGCTACAGCCCGAGAGATGCTGGTCAGGAGCCACCACCCAGGTAGGATAGTTAGCCAAGGCATTTCGTAGCGCCTGAATGCCCGGCGCATCAATGCCATCGTCGTTGGTGAGCACAAAGGTCATGGGTGCAGTAGCAGAAATTCTCTGCCTAAAATTTAGAGCGTAGCCCTGACATCATAGGACTACGCTCTAGGAATTTCTAACCGGTGGCGGAACCTGACTGAACAGACCTGCTTGAGGGCTTTCACCTAGTGGTGAGTAGTGCCCACCCTACGGCAAGGAATTAACCTAGCCAACGGGCGACATCTTTGGCGTGGTAGGTCAAAATCAGGTCAGCCCCGGAGCGCTTGAAGCTGGTCATGGTTTCCATCACCACTTTTTGCTCATCGATCCAGCCGTTGAGGGCGGCGGCCTTGACCATGGCGTATTCGCCCGACACGTTGTAGGCGGCTACCGGCAGGTTGGTGGCCTGCTTCACCCGCCAGATAATATCCATGTAGGCCAAGGCGGGTTTCACCATTAGCATGTCGGCCCCTTCGGCGATGTCGAGCTCAATTTCCTTCAGAGCTTCGGTGCCGTTGGCGGGGTCCATCTGGTAAGTGCGGCGATCGCCAAACTGGGGCGCACTCTCCGCCGCATCGCGAAACGGCCCGTAGTAGGCCGAGGCGTATTTCGCTGCATAGGAGAGAATCGGCAGGTCTTCAAAACCGCTCTCGTCGAGCCCAGCGCGAATCGCTTGCACAAAGCCATCCATCATCCCCGAGGGCGCGATGATGTCAGCCCCGGCGTTGGCCTGGGCCACGGCAGTTTTCTTCAGCAATTCCAGGGTGGGATCGTTGAGCACCCGGCCGCTGAGATCGCCCACCTCTAAATAGCCGCAGTGGCCATGGGAGGTGTACTCGCACAGGCAGGTATCGACAATCACCATCAGGTCGGGCACCGCCTCTTTGACGGCGGTGGTGGCCTTTTGCACAATGCCGCAGTCGTGCCAGGCCCCGGTGGCGTCGGTATCTTTCTCGTCAGGAATGCCAAACAGAATAATGGCGGGAATACCCAGGTCGTAGACTTCCTTGGCTTCTTCTACGATCTTGTCGATCGAAAGCTGGTAGACCCCCGGCATCGACGAGACTTCCTTCGCCACCTGGTCGCCCGGTACCGCAAACAGCGGATAAATCAGGTCAGCCTGGGTCACCAGGGTCTCTTGCACCATGCGGCGGAGTTGCGGATGCTGGCGCAGACGGCGAGGGCGATGGGTGGGAAACATAGCCTGTAGTGTGATGAGGTTTTATCTAAAAATGAAGCTTCATTAAACTAAAGCTCTATTCAGGGCCTAAAACAAGCGCTTGGTAACGTTCCGTAACTAAGTTTGAGCTGGGCTAGAGTTCGCCCGGCAAGTGGTAAAGGGGTATGAGGGGATCCCGCTTATGGGTGCTGATCCAAATCGAATGGGAGCAAATGGGGAAACTAAGGGCACAGGCGATCGCCCCACAATCGTTCTGCCCCGCTGGACAACCAAGCCAGCCAAAGCCGCAAGTTTTTTTTGAAAGCATGTTGCAAAATCCCCACGGCGGTATGCTATGTTTATAAGCCGTGTCTGGTTCATAACCAAACACCACTTCCCCTCACGGGGGTCGCTAGCTCAGCGGTAGAGCACTCGGCTTTTAACCGATTGGTCCTGGGTTCGAATCCCAGGCGACCCATTTTTATAGTTTGAGTTTTGTCTGCCTTCCGGTAACAGAGTTCACGGTTCCTGTCCCCCAGTGTTTTATGATGGGTCAAACAGCAGGGCAAACACACCCCAGCTGGGTGGGGAGTTCTTTTTAAGCTTGACTTTAGCTTGTCCAAACATTTCGTTATATATCCATCGATCTATCCTAAGATTGATGAGTAAGGCTACCTACTAAAACGTCTGAAGGCCTAACGGCGAGAACACACTAGGAGGATTTTTATGGCGCTTGTCTCACTGAGGCTACTGCTGGATCACGCGGCTGAGAATGGCTACGGCATTCCGGCTTACAACGTAAACAACCTGGAGCAAATTCTGGCCATCATGAAGGCGGCGGATGACACCGACAGCCCCGTGATTTTGCAGGCCTCTCGCGGTGCTCGTTCCTACGCTGGCGAAAACTTCCTGCGCCACCTGGTGCTCGCTGCGGTCGAAACCTACCCCCACATTCCCGTGGTGATGCACCAAGACCACGGCAACTCTCCTGCCACCTGCTACTCGGCGCTGCGCAACGGCTTCACCAGCGTCATGATGGACGGATCCCTGGAAGCTGACGCCAAAACCCCCGCCAGCTTTGAGTACAACGCTGCCGTTACCGGTGAAGTGGTGAAAGTAGCCCACTCCATCGGCTGTAGTGTAGAAGGCGAACTGGGCTGCCTCGGCTCCCTCGAAACCGGTGCTGGCGAAGCAGAAGACGGTCACGGCTTTGAGGGCACCCTCAGCCACGACCAGCTGCTCACCGACCCCGACGAAGCGGTTCAATTTGTAGAAGCCACCCAGGTAGATGCTTTGGCCGTGGCCATCGGCACCAGCCACGGTGCCTACAAGTTCACCCGCAAGCCCACCGGCGAAATCTTGGCTATCAGCCGCATCGAAGAAATTCACCGCCGCCTACCCAACACCCACCTAGTTATGCACGGGTCTTCCTCCGTGCCCCAGAAGTGGCTCGATATGATCAACGAGTACGGCGGGAATATTCCTGAGACCTATGGTGTGCCCATCGAAGAAATTCAGAAGGGCATCAAGAGCGGTGTGCGCAAGGTCAACATCGACACCGACAACCGTCTAGCCATCACCGCCGCCATCCGCGAAGCGGCCTTTAAGGATCCCGCTAACTTTGATCCTCGCCACTTCATGAAGCCCTCAATGAAGTACATGACTGAGGTCTGTGCTGAGCGCTATGACGCCTTTGGCACTGCCGGTCAGGCCAGCAAGATCAAGCAAGAGCCCGTGGAAGTTTACGCTGCTAAGTACGCCAAGGGCGAACTTGACGCTAAAGTTTCCACCACCGCTGCGGTCTAGTCACAAGCTATAGGTCAAATCCTTTACGGAATTGACCTCACCTGAACCAACCCAGGGCTTCTTCGTTTGAGGAAGCCCTATTTTTTTAGATTATTTTGCTATTCCGGCGCTGGTATAGCCGGTAAAGTCTGGGTTAGCCCAAAATACCAAAACTCAAGCCTATCGAGCGTTTTTTTCGCTCTTCTATTTTCGTTCTTTTGCTGCATCTCCTATGGCCCCCACTACTCCCCGGCAAATTCTAGCCGCGCTGCTGCCCTATCTCAAAACCGCTGGGGCCTATGCCCAGCAGGTTCAGGCTCAAATTGCGGCTCAGCCCGACAAAGACGGCAAGGGCGACAACTTTTTTGCCTCGGCCCTCAGCGATGCGGATTTGTCGATTCAAACCATGATGGAGGTGGTGCTGCTGGGGCTGTTTCCCTCGGTGCGCTTCTACGGCGAAGAGCACGAGCAGACCTACAACACCAAATACTTTCGCGCCATTGACCTAGGGCCGCAGGGCGATTATCTAATCACCCTCGACCCCATCGACGGCACTCAGTTCTATTTAGATGGCCACTCAAACTACCAGATCATTCTGGGGATTCTCAACGCGGATGACTACGAAGCAGCGATCGCCATTACCCCTAGCCAAGACCTCTACTACTACACCCTACGAGGAGAGGGCACGTTTATGGGGAGTTTGGCACAGTCCCTCGACGATTGCACCCAGATCAAGGTGCAAAGCCCCAAGCCAGCTATCTGTCTGGGGTGGCAAATGGGAGATCTGGTGCCCTATTTGAGCGATCGCTACCGGGTCTACCACACCAAAACCGACTATTCCAAAGAGACCCAAATTCCCAACTTTAACGGCCTGCTCAGCAGCGATTTAGCCGGGGCCGTGCTGGCCAAAGGGCAGTTTATTGACGGAGCCGTGCTGGCCTTTATGGCCCAAGAAATGGGGTTTATTGTCACCACATTTACAGGCGAGCCGCCGCCGCCGTTGCACACTTGTAGCAACTACCTGAGACCGGGCATGGTGATCGGCAGTTCTAAAGCTGTGCATAGCGATCTGCTAGCCGCTGTCACCGCCGCTAGAGTAGTTGGCTCCTAAAGATTTAGCAGCTTAGAACAGAGAGTCCATTGAGTTTTGAATTGCTCGGTTTAACTCAAAACTGAGAACTCAAAACTTATCCCTTCCCTACTGCCAGGCATCTAAGTCTTGCCCCCAGTTTTGGGTAAGCTGCAGCCACTGACCGCGGCGACGCTCTACATCGGCGGCAATCCAGATCAGAGCGATGCCGACTAAAATGCCGGCCACCCACTTAATGAAGGGAAAGGCCGCGTTGAGCACTACCAGCTGATTAAGGGCGTTGAGGACAAAAACAACGGTGCCCACGTAGAGCAAAGCCCGAATGCGCAGCACGAGCCCTGCGGCGATCGCCCCCAGGGCCATGGTCCCAGCTGGCAGTCCGGTCCACCGCTCCGTAATTAGGGCAGTGAATAAAATGAGCGCCAAGGCCATCATCCGGAGCCAATGCCGCTGTTCTTTGCCCTCGGGCCGCTGCAACGCCGGGTCTAGTTGAGCAACGTAGAGCAGCAATAGCCCCAGGGGCAGCAACCAGGCCAGGCCATCGCGAATCGCTGCCTTTTCTAGCCAAATCCAGATCGCCCAAGCGGCACAAACTACAGATAGATAAGAAACGCGAATTTTGCCGCTGTGCCAGGCCAGCCAGCCGTAGAACCCTACTAGCACCCAGAGCGTCGGAATGTGGTCAACGCCGCCCGCGAGTAGCGTGATAGCCAGGGGTACCCCAACCGCCGTTACCCGCCAGGGGCGCTGAGGCCAGCCCCAGGTGGCCCAAGGTAGCCAATACACTGGCACCGCTACGACACAGGCCACCACGCCCCACCAGTTGTCGAGAAATGCCAAAACTGGGAACAGCGATCGGCCCAGGGCAAACCAGCCCACCAGCTCGACCAGGCCAGCGTAGACCCAGGCATGCTGTACCTCACCAGAGGCACCCAACCGGCCCTGGCTGAGGGCATAGAGCACCAGGGCGGTGGCGATCGCCAACCCCAACCACCCCAAGGTCGCCTCGGTAAACCCAAGGCCAATGCCGTACCCCAGCATGAGCAAACTACCAATAAACCAGTGCAGGTGAGCTGCCCAGATAAGCTCCACCTGGGGTAGACCCAGGGTGCGATCGAGCTGCCCTGCGGCCAGGCGATACACGAGCATGATTAATGCGGCAACTCCTGTCAGCACCAGCAGAGCATCTGCCGCCTCGCCGTCAGAGCCCTGCAACATCTGGTAGATCACCAGCTCATACCACCCCACCGACAGCAGCCCCAAGGCCAGCCAGCGAGCCAGGGCCGTTTGGGAACGTTGCCCCACTTCTAGCACCAGCAGGGCCGCGACTACGACTAGCCAGCCTGTCCAGGCTGTGGCCGTATAGGCGCGTAAAGCCAAAGCTATGCCGGCATAGAGCAGCGTCAGGGTCTGTAGGGGAGGAGCCAAGGCCGGGCGAGAACGTCCCACAACTGCGGCTAGGACCAGGGCGATCGCCCCCAGTCCCAGAGTTGGCACTGCCAAAGAAACCACCGCGGGATAACGCTCTACTGCGATCCCCGCTACCAGCAGTTCTATCCCCCAGCCTGCCAGGTAAATAGTGAGAGGCCGCAAGGTTCCCCAAAAGCGGAGGACCAAAGTCATCAAGAATGCAGCCAGGACAGCAACGATCAAGGGGCGAGGTTCTCGCCAGTCGAGGTAGTAGAGAGAGACTGCAATGGTTGAAAGGGTCAGTAAGCCAATGGCCAGGCTGTGACCCCAGCGATCGCAAGCCACCCGATACAGCCCCGGTAGCGAAGGCATTTCGGCCTCTTGGGGCGCGGGCAGCACTCGCCAGGCAATCCACAGCACTGCCATCAGCCCCACCGTCACCAGCCCCCAGTCGGCCAAATGGCGAGGAAAGCCCGTAACCCAATCGGCCAGGCTGCTATAAACCCAGCCCACGGCAAAGCCCACCGCCAAAAACGCTACCTCCGGCCGCCGGTAGAACGTGCTATTTACCCCTGTCAGAGCCGTTGCCGAGCCCAGACCCACTAGCCGAGTCCACGGCAGCCCTAAGGTAAAGGGCAGCGCAATACCTGTAGTTAGCACGCTGGCGCGGTAGCGACCGATCAACAGCAACACCAGCGGTATCACCAGCCCCACCCAACTCGAGCTGACCCGCCAGCCGCTATCGATCAGGTCTGCCCACAGCAGCGCGTAGCTCAGAGCAGACAGTCCAATTCCGTAGAGCCAGGCCGTGCTACCCCAGAGGGCGCGCAGAGTCTTGCTCAGCACCAGCGCCACCGTTGCCAGGGCCACCATGACCACAACCCAGTAACTCAGGGTCAGATTTGGCCAGCGATCGCCAATGGCTGCCACAATACTTCCCAAGGCCAAGCCGTAGGTCACGACAATGCGCCACTGGGCTAGGGAAGGTCGCCGTAGCGTTACCACCAACGTCGTGATCGTAGAGGCGATCAGATTCACCACCAGCACCGGGCCGCTGGCCAGGCTGATCAGCGTCAATACAAAATTGCTAGCCAGGGCAATGCCGTCGCTAAATCGGCCCAGCTTCAGCTTGTCTCGCTGCCGATACCAATCGGCCAAAGCCACCATCCCCACCACATAGGGAAATAGCGAAATCCCTAGCAGTGGCCAGGTGCCAGCCGCAAATTCATCCAACCTAGCAAAGGGGGCGAGCATGGACTGCCGCAACGACAGGGGCAGCATCTCCCAGCCGACGAAGCCGAGCTGTACGGCGATCGCATAGGCAATAAGCAGATCTCGCCGCTTACCCAGCTTGCCTAACGCCTGAACACGCAGCGCCAGCCCGAGCAGACCGATCCCAAACGCTTGAATGAGCCAGTCTGTAATCGCTAGCAGCCAGCCCCACCACAACAGTCCTCGCCCTGCAGCAATGCCCCAACGGGAGGTGCGATCGGCAGAAGACTCAACCCCAGGCGATACCTCTAGACTGGCTTCGCGCTGGGGCTGGGGCACCAGTCGCCGCTGACCCAGCCATACCCAGGTCGCGCCATACAGCCCAAAGGCCAAGCCCAGCTGCCCCAGTTGTTCAGCATCTAAGACACCTAGACCCCTCGCCAGCAGTAGCCCTAAGGCCGCTGTGATGGCTACCGTAGACCAGCGCAGCCCGGGCGATTTGCCCTGCTGTTGCTGACCATAGACCGTGGCCGCAGCAGTTCCCAAAACCCCGGCATAGACCGCCAGCAACGGCACCCCGCCCCACTCACTGCTTAAGCCCCAGCCAGTATGTAGGTAAGCCAATCCCAAAGCATTGGCCTGCTCTAAGGGAGTGCTTTGCTGCTGGCGCAGCACCTGCAGGGCCGTTAGGGTCAGAAGAATAGCGGCGATCGCCCCGACCAGCACTCCGCCCCCGCGCCACACCCCCAGTCCATCCAGCGCCCAAAAATTCAGCGGCCCCAGCAGCAGGGTAATCATTTGCAGGGTTTTAGCCGTCAGCTGCAAATTTGGGCGACGGTGACACCACAGCCCCGCCGCCCAAAACACTAGGGTATAGGCCAGCAGCACCAGGTACTGTCCCACCCCGTTAAACCTAGCCCACTGGGTCGCCGCCAGCACCGCCGACGACAGCACGACTAAAAACACCCCTAGCCCCAGCAGCCACACCACGCTCAGTTCGCTCATCAAGCGGCCAAGCCAAAGGTTTGTAGGGGATGGGCCTTGGGACTGTCGGGAGGTAGTTTGGCGAGGAGTGCGGGGCCGGGGCAATCGCTGGCGTCGAGGGCGATCGGCAGGCTCAGCGGGAATAAAATCCCTAATCGGAGTTGCTTCAGCGGGGATAGGGATTGGGGAGGGCGTCTCTCCCGCCGCTAAGACCCCTTCAGGCTCCAGGAAGGGATTGACCGCATCGGTCAAATCTAATTCTGAACCAGCTACGGTTGCCGCCTCTGGCAACCAGTCACAGCTGAGGCTGGCCTGCCCTAGGTCGCGCACCTGCTGGTCAGTAATCAGCCCCAGCCGTAGCCAAGTGTCTAGCCCTTCTAGCAGTCCCGGCTGATCGGGCGATAGGTCTAGCTGTAATCGAATAATAGGGTCTCGATCGTCAGCCATACTCTGCCTTGGGGGACGGTTCTAGAATTATGGGCGTTGCCACAACAGGTAGATTCTCAATCCTGAGATTCTTAACCTTGGGGTGGGTCTACTCCATATCGGCATAAAGTCGCCCGTGTTTGCCCAAAGTAGTGGCCAGTGTGTAAACCGTATAGAACCAGCCCAACCCAAAAAACAACCCTCGGCTCAGAATCTTCAGCGGATGGCCGCTCTTATTGCAAGGGGGGTGCCCCAGCACGTGGCAGTCAAACAGGCGGCCGTAGAGACGCAGGTTTTGCCCCAGGGTAAGATTTTTCAGCGCCAGCAGAAAATGGTTGTGGTAAAAGTTCATCTGGTAGCTGAGCGATCGCGTCGTGATGTCGTGACAGCCCCCTGTCTCTTCTCCCAGGTGCACCAGGTGCGCCTCCGGGTTGTACCAAATGATGTAGCCGGTGGCGCGAGTGTGGAGGCAAAAGTCAGACTCCTCGCGCACGGCACTGCCGTAGAAGCGCTCATCAAAGCGCAGGCCGTGCTTGTCAAACAATTCTCGCCGAAACGACATGTTGCACCCCCGTGCCGTCAGCACCCGCTGGGGCTGCGTGGTGTGCACTAGGTCAATGTGGTACCAGGCAATTCCTGGATCCATCGCCTGGGGAGGCAGGTAGTCGATTTCCAGATCCGTCTGCTCTGCGAGCTTCATGCGGTCAAACACGCGCCCGGCCACCGCCCCAACTTCTGGCCGCTCCAGAAAAGTGCGGGCGTGGGCGTAGAGGTAGCCCGGAGGCAGCACCACATCGTCGTCGATGAAGAGGACGAGATCGGAATGCGATCGCTCTATGCCCCAATTTCGCGCCGCCGGTAGACTCGCCCAGGGCACTGAGTACCAGGTAATGTCCCCCGCATTTTGCCAAGCCTGAAGCTGCTGCTGGGTCTCCGGCTGGTGGGTTTGAGTCTGGTCTACCACCACCACTTCGTAGGCCGGGTAATTTTGAGCCAGCACACTACGCAGCGTCTCACACAGTACCGCCTCCCGCTGGTAAGTAGGAATAATTACAGCAATGGTGGGCCAATCCATAGCAACAGGGAATGTAGGGCTCAGACCAGTATTCCCACCGATCTACCCCAAGTCGTCCGTCCACCCATTGATAGAACGCTGGGCAGACACATGGAGCTGTCCCTTACCCCCCACTCATCCACCCATCCACCCAACTACTCGACTACCCCTCACGGCAGCTCTACCGACGTTGGCTTAGCAATATGAGGCAGCCCCCAACCCAGCTTTTCCCTCAGCACGGTAAAAAACTCCGGCGGTTTTAGCCGAATGAACCGCGCTGAGTAAGGAGCGCGGCAGGTGCTCACCTCGTCTTTAGTCATGACGTAGCAGCCCGCGTTGCCGTCCACAATCAGCACCAGAGGGTCGGGGTTAGCCGAACGAATCACTACCTGCTCGTGGTCAGGAAATACCAGCCCTCGAGAGGCCAGGGAGTGCGGGCAAATAGGGATGAGCTGAGTCACCGACACCCCAGGGGCAATCACTGGCCCCCCCGCCGAAAGCGAATAAGCTGTAGACCCAGTGGGTGTCGACACAATGATGCCGTCGGCCGCAATATCTACCGGAGAATGGCAGCCGATCGCCACTTCAAAATGACACATGCTGGTCAGGGGCTCACGGTGCAGCACCATCTCGTTGAGGCAGAGGGCTTCCCAGACAAGGCTAGACTCGTGGAAAAGGCGCACCGCTAGCATGCCCCGCTCTTCGACTTCGTAGTCGCCTGCCAGCACCTGGTCGATGGCCTGGGGCAACTGATTCAGGTAAGCCTCGGTCAAAAAGCCCATGTGGCCCGTATTTATTGTCAACAGGGGCACCCCGATGGGGGCCAGTTGCCGACAGGCCGATAGCACCGTGCCATCGCCCCCCAGCACCACCGCGAAACTCATATCGGCATCGAAATTGGGCGGCACTAGACTGTCAAGGGGAGTATGGCAGACGGGGCGCTCGGGCTGAGAATAGCCCAGAATGCCGCCCATGCCGGTGGCCAGGCTGACGGTGTAGCCTCGACGAGTCAGTTTTTCCTCCCATTCGAGAGCGGCCTGGCAGGCCACAGGCTTAACGTCGTTGTAGATAATGCCAACCTTGGGCACAGGCAGGGTCCAACCTTACAATCGGGGAAATCAGGTAAACAAAACGTGCCCTACACCCGCTAAGATGCCGAACACGCTGGGGATCACAATTTAGCTTCTCCCTAGGCTACCGTTTTTTCGTCTAGGGTAAAACAGCCCGTGACCGAATTGCTCGATCGCAGAGTGCTGAGCCGTATCGTTGCCCACAGTATCGGGGTAGACCACAGCCTACGCTACGGTTATCTTACCTGTGGGGGTGTTGCCCAGCCCTTAACCTCGATCACGATTGTTTTGTTATCGCTTTGCTTTTGCCGCCGTGACCCGTCGCCCCTCTGAAACCACCGCCTACGTTCGCATTACCCACCAGTCGTGGAGCCAGGGCCGCATCGAAGGCGAAGTGCGGGCCAGCACCTACGAATGGCAATTTCAGTGGCGCTTTCGCCAGGGCAACCTTCGAGTAGAGCCATCCCTGGGGCGAGCGCTGATTTGCGAACCCCTCAGCCGCTTTCTGGAACGCTTCGACTACCAGCTCGAACCCGGCGGTGACTACTCGTTCACCATTCGGGCAAAGCTCTAGACCAAGAGACAGTTCATGCCCTACTCGCCTGTCAGGCGGTTCAGATAGCGCTCGATCAACAAAATGGCCACGATGTCGTCTATGGGACGAGAAATTTTGCGCAGCGATTGGGGAATGATCCCTGCTAGTCCCGATGGAGGATACATCTGCCAGTAGCGATCGCGCGCCTCCAGCGTGGTATATCGTTCATCCACCAACATGATCCGAGGCGGGTCAGGCAGCTGGCTGAGGGTATCTTTCCAGTTCCCCGAGGCAGTCTGATCGCCCAGCACGATGGTTGAAATTGGAAATCGCTGGCGCAGGGCTGTAATCTCATCGATCACCGCATCGGCGGCAACCACCTGCTGATAGCACAGTAATCGGTCTAGCCCCATGACGGCCAAGCCACATTTTTGCCGTCCGGGGTCAAAGCCTAAAATCATCGGCTGGGACAGAGGGGGGGGAGTGGTCTGGCTCACGGGGGCTGGGGGTAGATTTTCCCCTTCATTGTGCCATCCTGGATCAGTTTTCTTGGGAAGGTGCAGTTCTGGCTGCAGAGCCAAGAAACTCGAAGTGGTTTGCCCGGAATGTGGATGCCTTCTTCGCTATCTAGCGTACAAATCCTTTTCTTTGCACTAAACTTAGGCGGCATCAGCCTAGCTAATAGGTATGGATCCTAGCTGTCTAAGTTAGATAGCCAAAATCTCTGCCCTGTAGTACACTTGTTTCAACCTTGAGGTAACGCTGGCCAGTGCACATCAAGCGTGTTGAGCTGTCCCACTTCAAATCGTTCGGGGGTACAACCCAGGTTCCATTGTTGCCTGGGTTTACTGTCATATCTGGACCTAACGGCTCAGGCAAATCGAATATTTTAGACGCGCTACTGTTTGGTTTGGGGTTGGCCAGCTCTAAGGGCATGCGGGCCGATCGCCTGCCCGACTTGGTGAACCAAAACCAGATGAGCCGTCGCGCGACCTCTGAAGCCAGCGTTACAGTCACCTTCGACCTCAGCGACGTGGCTGCCGATTTGATGATCGATGGCGACACGGAGGTTCAGGAGAAGAATGTTAGTGGGAACGGTGCGATCGCTAATACCAACGGCCGCAACGGCAATTCTCCCACCCTTGCAATTTCTGAGTCAGACGCCGCCAATGTGGTCACGTTACCCACGGGCCGCGAGTGGAGTGTGACCCGGCGGCTGCGGGTGACCAGTCAGGGTACCTACACCTCTAATTACTACATCAACGGCGAGCCCTGCACTCTCAACCAGCTCCACGAGCAGCTGCAGCGGTTCCATGTTTACCCCGAAGGCTACAACGTGGTGCTGCAGGGGGATGTCACCAGCATTATTTCGATGAACTCCCGCGAGCGCCGGGAAATCATCGACGAACTGGCCGGAGTCGCCGCCTTCGATCGCAAAATTGACCAGGCCCGGGGCAAGCTGGAGGCCGTGCGCGACCACGAAGATCGCTTTCGCATTGTTGAGCGCGAGCTGCAAACCCAGCTTGAGCGCTTGGTTCAAGATCGGCAAAAGGCTGAGAAATACCAGCGCCTCAAGGAAACCTTTCAGACCAAAAGCCAGTGGGAGGCAGTGCTGCTGTGGCAAAGCCAGCAGCGGGCGATCGCTGCCCTGCACCAAACCCTAGAGCAGGGCGAGGTCAAGTCGACCCAGCTAGCCGAGGCAATTACCCAGGGGCAGGGGGCGATCGCTGCCCTAGAAGCTGAACTTGCCACCCTCAATGCCCGCATTCGAGCCATGGGCGAAGACGAGCATCTGGCCCTGCAATCCCAGGTGGCCACCCATGAGGCCGAGCTACGCCAGCGCCAGCGCCAGGAACAGGAAAACCGCAACGCTACCAACCAGGGAGCTGCCCTGCGTCGCGACACTGAGATCGCCCAACTGCAGCAGCAGCGAGATTTGGAGCAGGTGCGGCAATCCATTGCCTCTCTAACCACGGGAGAGCTAGTCGCCCTTACCGAGGCCAAGAACCAGGTGCAGCAGGCCCTAGAAGAACGCCGCCAGGCAACATTGGCGATCGCCTCTGAGTCCCAAGCCAGCGTTCAGCAGCAGACCCAGCTGCGCCAGGCGATCGAAACGTTACGGGGCGATGTCGAACCCCAGCGGGCCGAGCAGATTCGCCTGCAAGAGCGCCTGCGTCAGCTCGAACAGCAGATCGAGACGTTAAGCGAGCAGCGCCGCGCCTTAGGGTCTGCGCCAGCCGCCTCGGAAGCCGACACTGGGTTCGCCCAGCGTTTAGCGGCAGCGGAAAAAGAAATTCAGGCGATCGCCGCCAAGATTGCCGCTGCCGAGGCAGAACTCTCTGTCCAGCGCGACACCCAAACCCGCTTGCTCAAAGAACAGCGCGACAAGCAGCGCGAACTCGATAAGCTCGAAGCCCAAACCCAGGCTCTGCAAGAGAGCCAGGGCACCCACGCCACCAAGCTGCTGCTCGACAGCGGCCTAGCGGGTATCAGCGGCTTAGTAGCTCAACTGGGCAAAGTAGACCCCAAATATCAACTCGCGCTAGAAATTGCTGCCGGGGCGCGCCTCGGCTACCTAGTGGTCGAGAACGACCAGGTAGCCGCTAAAGGCATTGAGTTTCTCAAGCAGCGCCGGGCCGGACGGGCTACTTTTTTGCCTCTCAACAAAATTCGCGCCCCCCGGTTTACTCCCGTGCCCGACTGGAAGCGCCCCGACGGATTCCTCGACTACGCCGTTAACCTAATCGATTGCGATCCCCGCTACCGCGATATTTTTGGCTACACCTTTGGCAGCACCGTGGTGTTCGACAGCCTCACCTCGGCCCGGCAGTACCTCGGCGACTACCGCATCGTCACATTGGAAGGGGAAATTCTCGAAACCAGCGGGGCGATGACCGGGGGGAACGTGTCGTCGCGCTCCAGCGGCCTGCACTTTGGCACCGTAGAACCGGCAGAATCGTCAGAAGCCCAGGCCCTGCGCCAGCGGCTGGGAGATATTGAGGTGATGCTAGAGCGCTGCGATCGCGACCTCAACAACACCTCCGAAACCCTGAAAACCCTCTCCCAAAACTTAATTGCCCAGCGCCAGCAGTACCGCGAACTCCAGCTAGCGAACGAGCAGCAGCAGAGCCAGCACCAGCAGCAGGCCCAGCAGGCAGCCCAGCTCGAAACCCAGCTCAGTCAGCACCAGCAAGAACTGACCAGCACCCAGGAGCACCAGCAAGAACTCGCAGAATCTTTGCCCGCCCAGGAAGCTGAAATCGCCCGTCTGCAGCAGGCTCTTAGCGAGCTAGAGCAGTCCCAGGCCCACAGCGAGTGGCAAACTGCCCAGGCAGCGGTGGGGCAGCTGGAGAGTCAGTTGAGCGATCGCCAGCAGGCCCTCCAAGATGCCGAGCGCTACCTGCAAGATCTGCACAACCAGCGCCAGCAGCTTGAGATTGCCCTTACCCAAGCCCAGCAGACCCTCACCACCCAGGCCCAGCAGCAGACTGAGCGCGATCAGCAGCTCACCCAGCTCCAGCAGCAGCAGGCCGGGCTGAATGGTGAAATTGCCCAGCTGCGCCAGCAGATGGCTGCCCTCGATCAAACCCTAGCTGCCGAAAAAGCCGTCCGCGATGAGCTAGAGGGCCGTCTGCGCACCCGGCGTACCCAGACCCAGCAGCAGGAGTGGGAGCGGCAAAAGCTGCTCGAAACCCAGCAGGAACGCCGTCAGCAGTTGGCCGAGGCCCAGGAACTGTTGTCAACCCAAGCGGCTGAGCTACCCGACCCACTGCCCGAGATTCCCGCCGAGACAGATTTGGAGGAGTTGCGGAAAGAGCTGCGATCGCTCCAACGCCGCATGGAGGCCATGGAACCCGTCAACATGCTGGCCCTTGAAGAATACAACCGAACTGAAGAGCGTCTCACTGAGCTGACCCACAAGCTCACCACCCTCGAAGAAGAGCGCACCGAGCTGCTGCTGCGCATCGAGACCTTTACCACCCTGCGTCGCCAGGCCTTCACCGAAGCCTACGACGCCGTCAACCTCAACTTCCAGTCAATTTTTGCTGAACTCTCCGATGGCGACGGCCACCTACAGCTCGAAGACCCCGAAGACCCGTTCAACGGCGGCCTCAACCTAGTCGCCCACCCCAAGGGCAAGCCCGTGCGCCGCCTAGCCTCCATGTCCGGAGGCGAAAAATCCCTCACGGCCCTCAGCTTCATCTTTGCCCTCCAGCGCTATCGCCCCTCTCCCTTCTACGCCTTCGATGAGGTTGACATGTTCCTCGACGGGGCCAATGTAGAGCGACTGTCGCGTATGATCAAGCACCAGACCGAACAGGCCCAATTTATCGTGGTGAGCCTACGTCGCCCAATGATTGAAGCCGCCCAGCGCACCATCGGCGTCACCCAGGCCCGTGGAGCCTACACCCAGGTACTCGGCATCGATCTGGAGACCCAAAGTGCAACGCTATAGTCTTAATCGAGGTAGACACAATATGTAGCAAAAAGCATGTCAGGTTTAGGCATTTCCCCGTTCCCCTAAACCTTAGATTTACAGAGCAAATCAAGCTAGTGACCAACCGAATCCGTCTAGTAGTTCGGTCTTCCCTCCTGTAGAATTAGACGATTCTGGTTAAGATAGCTATTCAGGTTAAGGAATCGTTTTACCCCGGTAACGCGGTCTGCTACCGGCCTGGCTTGTACCAGCGCTCTGTTGTCTCGGTCCACGAGATGGATTAAACATGACCTTAGACAAATATCGTCTTCGCTCCGACTTCTTGGGTACCCAGGTAATTACCCGCAACTCAGGCCAGCGACTGGGAATTGTCAGCCAGGTTTGGGTCGATGTAGACCAGCGAGAAGTCGTGGCCATTGGCCTGCGCGAAAATATTATGTCTGGGTTGGTATCGAGCACCCAGCAGGTCATGGCGCTCACCAACATTCGCCAGATTGGCGACGTCATCTTAGTAGATGATGAAGCCGTTTTAGACGACGAAATGAGCGTGGCTTCCTACAGCACGCTGGTCAACTGTGAAGTCATTACTGAGACCGGGGAACCCCTGGGCCGAGTGCGTGGGTTTAAGTTCGACGTCACCACTGGACGGCTAGAAACCATTGTGATCGCCTCCTTTGGACTGCCTCAGATTCCTGACCAGGTGATTAGCACCTACGAACTTTCCATTGACGAAGTAGTCAGCAGTGGCCCCGATCGCCTGATTGTTTTCGAAGGCGCTGAAGAAAAAATGGTGCAGCTCAGCGTGGGCCTGCTAGAGCGCCTAGGTATCGGCAGCGCCCCTTGGGATCGCAACGACGACAGCGAATACATTATGCCGGTGTCAACCGCCAACCAGCTGCCCTCAGGGGTTCAAGTACCTGCCGAGTTTAGCAAAGCTCGTCCGGCTACTACTGAAGAGCGCTGGAGCGACGACGACTGGGGCGAACCCGAGCGGGTTGAAGCCCCCCTCCAGGCCCAGCAGCCTGCGGAACGCTACCAGGCTGCTACCCTAGATGACCAGAGCACCTACAAAGCTTACGACGCCGACTTCCAAGACGTCACTGAAGACGTTTGGACAGAGGAAGACGAGGGCGCGCCCTACGAGGCCAAGCCCCTCAACATTCCCCAAAAGAAAAAAGTCACCGAGTACGAAGAAGAACTGGACTATTGAATATCCATGGGAGCAAGTGGCGCAGTAATCCTGGCCAGGAACAGAGCCGCTCCCATCACTCATGAATACTGCCATCAGGCATAGTAGTTCCGGCCAGCATGACGTTGACTAGGGTGGTGCTGCTAATTTCAGCCCGCTCTAAAATAGCCTCGCTTAAGTCAGCATCGCTAAGATCGGCTCGACCTAAATATGCTTCAACTAGCAGAGCTTTAGTGAGAATAGAGCGGCGTAGACTCACACGAGATAGGTCAGAGCGACTAAAGCGAGCGTCGGCCAGATTGCAGTCATCCATCTGGGCTAGAGCCATAGTGGCTTCAGTGAAGTCGACCCCTTTGGCGCTGACGCGGTTAAGGTTAGCCTGGCTGAGGTTGCTACGGGGGAAACGGCTCTGGGTAAGATCGGCAGACTCTAAACAGCTTTGGCTAAGGTCGACATCGCTGAGGTTGGCATTGCACAGCAGCGCCCCCTGCAAATTGGCTCCCTTGAGGTTGGCATCGCGTAGCACCGCCTCGCTGAGATTAGCGCCGCTGAGGTCAACGTAGGCCAAATCGGCCCCCGAGAGATTGGTGCCCCGTAAATCAGCCAGGTGTAGCTTAGCTCCCCGCAGATTGGTGGCGTACTTGCGGTTTTCTTGGCGTAGATTAGCTCCACGTAGGCAAGCACCGGTGAGGTTAGCGCCGCTGAGATCAGCGTTGCGCAGGTCAGCTCCGGTGAGATTGGCATCGAGCAGATCGGCCAGGGTCATATTGGCGCTGCGCAGATCGGCCCCCTGTAGGCTAGCCCCGTGCAGATCAGCATCGCGCAGCATGGCAGCCGACAGATCGGCCTGGTTGAGGTTAGCTCCCCCCAGGCGCGCCCGCGACAAATTAGCCTGGCGAAAGCGCACCCGCGTTAAAAACGCCAGCATGAGGTTGGCATTCTCGAGATCTGCCTGCATCATATCGGCCCCAATCAAATCAGCCCCAGCGAGGTCGATGCCCACCAGGGTCTTACCCTTAAAGTCCATATCGCCGCGGGCATAGGCGTCGAGCAGTTCGCGGGCATTCATATCGAAGACCAAGGGGCTTAGGCAGAAAATCGGGCGGATACAGGGGCAGCCACAGCGGAACGATCGCCAGCGTTAGACGTCTCAGAGACAACTTCAAGATGGGGGGTTGGGCTTTGGGCCACTGCCTCTGCCGACTCTAGCAGACCATTGGGGTCTTGGGGATAGTAGGCGCGCATTGCCTGAGCAATGGCGCTGGCCACCTGCCCCCCGTCGCCGACCCGGCCGAGACAGTGGGCAATAATGGATAGCTTACTGTCTAAGTCAGAGTAGGTGGGACAGTATTCGAAGGTTTGCTGCAATAAGTCGTCGAGAGTGCGTCGGCTGAGGCTAGACCAGTCTTGGGTTGTGTAGCCGAAGGGGCCGTGGAGACAGGAGTACAGCAAAATTTTGGCCCGCAGCGGATTGGCATACTGAACAATCTCGCCCCGCAGGTCGAATAGAGACGAGCGATCGCGCCTCGGGCCTCCTGGCTCAGACCCGCCACCTATGGGGTTAGAGAGGGTGCCATGGAGAGTGGTCAAATCTGCTGGCTGGTCATAGCCGCCGCTGGACAGGGTGGTATAGGCTTCGGCGATCGGACTGGAGGGTCCAGAGGGCTCGGCCAGGACGGTGGCCTCGGCCAAAACCGTTTGTTCTACCAAGGCGGTGGCCTCGGCTAGGGCCTCAGGCTGGGTTTGGTAGAGGGGCTGGAACCCCACCATGATCTGATTGGCCAAGCGGGTGTACTGCTGGCGTCGGTTGAGATACTTAACAACGCGGCTCAACCGATAGCGCAGGTCTTGGGGCCTAGGGGCCAGGGTAAGCGTCTGTTGAATTAGCCCCGGCAAATAGGTTTCGCTGAGACGGCTGGGGTCATTTTCCCAGCCACCGTGACAAAGACAGTGCAGCAGCTTGCGCAGTCGTAGGGCCTCGGGGCTGCGGTCAAACTGGTCGGCGATGGCCTGGCAGCGCTCCTCTAGAGAACGCGGAGTGAGCTGGGTGAAAACTTCGGAAGTAGCCTCAGGGTTTTGAAACAGCGATCGCCCGTACCAGGGCTGGAGCTGTTTGACGATGGTTCCGGCAATTTCACTGTAAAGATCTTGGCGGTTGAGCCCGGCCACTACCCGCTTTAGCTGATCTTCAAATTCAGCCAAGGTCGGGTAGCGATCGCGCAGCGACAGCAGCAGCGATCGGAGGTCAAATTGATCTAGCACCGCAGGGTCATTTTCCCAGGCCTGCTGATAGGTAGCAAACACCAGTTTCTTAATGCGCAGGTTATGGGCGTGGGTGCCCAGGTGGCGCAGGGCATTGTCTAGCAGAGCCTCCGTGGTCATAGGTAGGGTGCAGGTGTGGTCCTCAGATCCTTGGGGGCCAGACTCAGTGTCTTCAGCGTGGAGCGCCAGCTGGTAGGCAGGTACTGCCTCCTCAATATTCTTGAGTTGCAGAGGGCCTAAAAAGGTAGCGTGAAGATTGAGCCGCGCCTTGACCACATCGTAGATAGTGCGCGACACGCACAGGCCGCGGGGTTTGGCAAAGGTTTGCAGTCGGGCGGTGATGTTGACCCCATTGCCCATCACATCCTGCTCGCTGACCAGGATATCGCCGAGGTGCACGCCAATGCGGTGATCGAGATACTGGTTGGGCTCCAAGCCCTCGGCTAGATCGACTAGCCGCCGCTGCATCTCTAACCCACAGGAGACCGCCTCTACAGCGCTGAGAAAGTAGATTAGCAGACCGTCACCGGTCGATTTGAGCACAGTGCCGCCAAACTCTCGGCAGATATCGCCGATCAGCGTCAGGTCGCGATCGATCAACCGCAGAGTGCATTCTTCATCGGTTGACATGCGGGTGCTAAAGCCTACCGCATCAGTAATCATGATAGCGGCCAGCAGGCGTTGCCCCTGGGATAGCGATGACACTCGACGTTCCATGGCGACTCGCGATGGTGCACATTAGGGATAGGCTGACTCTAGAGCGAGGACCTACCTCTAGAGATTCATACCTTACATATTGCCCGTCTAGACCTTAAGATGCGCCAAATAGAGGCCGGAAGTCGAACGGTTCACCCAGTCTTCATATCTGCGATCGCCCCTCGGGCCATAGAAGCAATGGCTTGATCGGTGGCTTTAGGCAGTTGGTAGTAGCGGCCCCCGGCAGTCTTAGCCAACTCTTTACCAAACCCAGTCGAGACAAACTTGCGCTCAGTGTCGATAATTAGCAGTTGATAGCCCACTCCACGAATGCGCCCGGCGATCTCCAGCAGCTCCTGCTTGATGTCGGACTTAGGGGCATCGGGCTCAGGAATGTCGCCCAGGGAGCGCGACAGCGGCACGTTGCCCCGACCATCGGTAATCGCCACAATCACCACGCTGCCCACATCCCCTGATTGCTGGGCGTTGATGCCCACCCGCACCGCTTGAGTGAGGCCATGGGCTAACGGCGAGCCGCCGCCGCAGGGCATGCGCTCTAGCCGCCGCCGAGCCATGGCGATCGAGCGGGTAGGCGGCAGCAGCACCTCTGCCTGCTCGCCCCGAAAGGGGATCAGCGCCACCTGGTCGCGGTTTTGGTAGGCTTCGGTCAGTAGCTCTAGCACCGCCCCCTTGGCACTCTGCATGCGGTTCAGGGCCATGGAGCCCGAGGCATCGACCACAAAAATAATCAGCGAACCGGCCTTGCGGGCCAATCGCTTGGCGCGAATGTCCCCCTGCTCAACAATGACTCGGCGACCGGGCTCACGCTCGCGACGAGCCTTTTGGTAGGGGGCAGCAGCCCGCAGGGTGGCATCTACCGCAATGCGGCGCACCGGCCCCTGGGGCAAGAAGGGCTTGATATAGCGGCCCCGTTCTTCAGAAAAAATTAGGTTGGCATTGCCCGATTTCCCCTGACGGCCCATGGTTTGGGCAAACAGCAGCATCGACGGGTCAATGATCACGCCCTCGGGGTCGAAGACAAACTCCTCCGGAATGCTGGGGGGGCTGTCATCCTCGTCGGGGGTATCGTCCTCTTCGTCTTCCTTGTCTTGATCTTCCGTGTTGTCCTGGGGCTCGTCTTGATCCTGATTGGAGGGCGGCGGTGGCGGCGGTGGCGGCGGCTCTTCGGGCATGTCTTGGGGCAGCAGGGAGCGGGGCACAATCACCAGCTCCACCGCCACCCGCAGGTCGTCGGCATTGACCTCGGCGCGCCCCTCTAGGGCGGCGTGGGCCTTGGCTACTCGCACCGCAAACAGCTCGGCCCGGTGACCCTGAATGCCACCCCGCAGGGCTTCGGTCACCAGGTACTGGATCTGCTCCCGGCTGATGGTGACCTCTTTGAGCCATTCGCGGGCCAGAATAATCTGGGTTCTGAGGGCATCGATCTCGTCGGCGTAGGCGGCAATCACCGCCTGAGGATCGTTGGCGAACTGGGTGGACTGTTCTACCGCGGCCACTCGGTCTTCAAGGGCCATGGCGCTATCGGCTGACAGGGCGATCGCAATGCGATCGAGCAGGTGCTGTCGCAGCGGCCCGGCCTCTGGGTTGTAGGTGGCGATCAGCAAAGGCTCACAAGGGTGCTGAAAGCTCAGGCCCTCGCGCTCGATCTGGTTGCGGCGGGCGGTGAGGGCAGCCAGCAGCAGGTTCGCCACCTGGTCATCAAGCAGGTTGATGTCATCGACGTACAGCACACCCCGATTAGAGGCGGCCAGCAGCCCCGGCTGAAACACGCTTTCCCCCGCCTGGATGGAGCGGGCCACATCCACTGAGCCCAGCAGCCGGTCTTCGGTTACCCCCAGGGGAATTTGCACAAAGGGGGCGGGCACCACGCGGGTGGGCAGATCAAGATGGTGACTGGAGTCGCTGAAGCGATCGCGGGTTTGGTCATCCCACAGCTGAGGGGCAGCGGGGTCAGCGTTGCAGCAGGAACCCTCGACTACTTCAATGGGGGGCAACAACTGGTGCAACGCTCGCGCCATGACAGATTTGGCGGTGCCGCGCCGCCCGGCAATCACGACCCCGCCCAGGTTAGGGTCCACCGCCGCCAGCAGCAGGGCCATTTTGATCGCCCCCTGCTCGACAACCGCCGCCAGGGGAAATACAACCGGAATTGGGGAATCTACTGTGGCCATCATGGCGTGGTCAACGTACTCAAAAGGGGCAATGGTTCAGTCCTTCACCATATCAGGAATTGCCAAACCCTAGCCCGGCATGGCTTACCAACGGTGGAGTATTCTGCCCCGACGCGCGATCGCGCTACTGCCGCCGTCGCCATCTTGTGTTGCATTTTGTTGCAAATCGCAGAAAGCGTCCGTATTTTCCCCGGTCGATGCTCTTTTTAATCAGCCAAACCTCCGTTATTTCAACATTGGGAAAATACTGACCATCCCCCATGCTATTGAGTAAACCTACTGTGTTACTGGGGGCAATCTCCAGTAACGGCCCCACCCACTGCAACTTCTACTGCCCTATGAGCGTTTCCCCTCGCCTCGATCAGGTTTCTCTGGCCCCCGCCCCGGCCATGGCCTGTAAGCTGCTGTTTGACCGCGACCTGTACACCCCCTGCCATGTTCGGGTGCCCGATATCGACCATCGGCTGTCAGCGATCTATGTCGACAACCAGTTCTACAGTTTTCTCAAGATTGTGCCTGAGGCTCGCAAGGCTTTAAATGTGGTGGCCCGCCTAGGGAAGCGAGACTATACGGCGGCAATTACACAAACTCGGCAGGGCTACGCTGTGTGGGCCCACGAGCCTCAGGCTGTCTACGCCGCCCCAGCTAGAAAGCCGGACTACACGATTCGCCCAGTATTTGGACCCCAGGCCTGCCTAGTAGTGACGGACGAAACCACCTATCAGACCTGTCGGTTGCAGGTGCCCGACGTGACTAAACCGCTGATGGCGCTTACCCATAACGATCGCTACTACAGCTTCTTTAAGCAAGATACCGATGCGGCGAAGGTGCTCGACATTGCCGCTAAACTAGCCCGTCGCGGCGATGAAACCCTACTGGTGATTGAGCCACCGACGTTTACGCTGGCGCTGCTAGAGCCCAACGGCCGATTGGTCTAGTCAACGGTGGTGGACTGTATACAAAAAACTGTGTTGGGGTGGCGTGATCCTCTAAGGTGATAATTTGAAAACCTTTTCACGCTCTCTCCGGCACTGGAATGCTCGCCATGACTGACAACACCGAAAACATTACGGTCTTTATTTGTGGCTCGGCTCTGCGCGGCCAGCCTGACAACCAAAACCTCCAGGATGCAGATTTTCTCGGAGCGGCGGCAACGACTCCTATCTATCGGCTGCATGCGGTGAAGGATGGCTGGCACCCAGGCATTTACCAGGTTGAGACGGGGGGAATTTCGATTCCCGGTGAGCTGTACGCCATGACCCCAGAGCAGTACGCCTATTTGAAAGACAATGAGCCGCCGCACATGTATCCCCACGAGGTGCAGCTGGCAGACGGGGGAACGGCGATCGCGTTTCTCTACCCCAAAGCACTGATCGACGAGCACGGCTGGCCCGATATCTCGGCCCACGGCGGCTGGGCAGCCTATAAAGCGGCAGCAGTCTAGCTCAACCCGAGATTTCCAGACTAAATCTTTGGAAGCGGCATTGTCTAAGACCACTTAGGCAGTGCCACTTTACCCTAAAATCACCCTTCTTCAAGGTCCAGCACTAGGGCATGGGCAGTATCAGCGGCGGGTGTCACGCGGCCTACCACCGCAGCGGTTTTATAGCCCTGGCGATGTAGGTCGGCCAGGCAGCTGTTGGCCGCAGCATTTGGCACGGCTGCTAAGAGCCCCCCGGCAGTTTGGGGATCGAACAGCAGGGGATAGATCGGGTGGTCGCTCCAGGTGTGATCGACAAAATCCGCAGCTTGGAGGTTTTGGGGGTGGAGGCTGCTGAAGAGGCCCACTTTTAGCGTTTCGATCGCACCAGGCAGCACCGGCAGAGCATCAAGGGTTAGAGCAGCGGCAACACCCGAGGCTCGCACCATTTCGAGCAGGTGCCCGGCGAGGCCAAACCCAGTGACATCGGTGCAAGCGGTGGCCCCATGGGTGCGAAAGATATGGGCAGCAGCCTGGTTGGGGGTGAGCATGTGGGCGATCGCATCCTCAATCCACCTCCCCTTAGCTTTGCCCTGCATGTCGGCGGCAAACAACGTCCCGGTCCCTAAGGGCTGAGTGAGAATCAGAGCGTCACCGGGCTGCATGCCACCTTTGCGCAGCAGGGCATTGGGGCTGGCCACACCGTTGCAGGCGAAGCCTAGGGCCAGTTGAGGACCAACAACGGTGTGGCCGCCCACCAGCGGAGCATTGGCAGCCAGCAGGCCTTTAAAGGTGCCGGCTAAGATTTGGTAGAGCATTTCAGCCTGCTTGGCTGGGGTAGCGTAGGGCACCTGCACCAGGGCCAGTACCGTGTGGGGCTGGGCACCCATGGCGTAGAGATCTCCCAAGCAATGCTTGAGGCAGATTTGGGCAAAAGTAAATGGGTCGTCTATTAGCGCGGTGAAGTAATCGACGGTCTGCACCATGACCTGCCCCGGCGGCACGGTGACTACAGCCGCATCATCGGGGGCATTTAGGCCAATCAAGACGGCCTCGCTATCGACTTCAGGAAAGTCTTGGCGCACCCGGCGAAGGGCTTCGGCTAGGGCAGTGCTGCCTACCTTAGAGCCACAGCCCGCGCAGGGGAGCGAGGGGGGAACGGCAGGAGTTTTAACCGCAGCTTGAGCCATTCCCCCAACCGGTAGGTCGCGGAAGCGGGCCATGAACTTGCGATCGATGTGGTCTTTCCAACGGTGGGCCAAGGGAGACTCGATCGCAACCGGGCCGCGATCGGCAATAGCTTTGCCGTTGCCGGTTTCGATTAGGCTGAGAAACTGGTGCTGGGGGCGAAAGGGTTTGAGCGGCTGACCCTGCACAAAGCAGCGCAGGTTATGGGCTAGCGGCGGTCCTTGGCGCACTGCAAACACCCCGGCTTTGGGGCGGGGGTGGCGCGCCATGGTGGCTACATCCCCAGCGGCAAAGACGTTGGAATGGGAGAGGGTTTGCAGGGTATCACCTATCTGAATAAAGCCCTCGTCAGTGAGGGATAGGCCAGACTCTTGCAGCCAAGCGGGGGCACTGGCACTGGTGACCCAGAAAACGCGATCGCACTTTACTGCCAGCCCCGACGAGCCCCTCACCACCCGCTGACCGCTGCCTTCATCCAGGCAAATTTCCTTGACTGCTTCGCTGAGGTGGAGGTGAATGCCGCGATCGCGCAACACCCGCTCCAATCGGCGGCGCGTCCATCGATTGCGCTCGGGGGCCAGTTCTTCGCCCCGATGGAATAGGTGCAGCGCCAGGTTAGCCGCCGGTTGGCCCAAGGTGTCTAGTAGGTTCACTAGCCGTTCGTGTATGCCGATAGCTAGCTCTACACCCCCAATGCCCCCACCTACCACCGCCAGGGAGACTGGTTTTTGAGGATTTGCTGCGACATTTTCAACTAGCTGTTGCCACTGGCGCAGCAGAGCGGGCACTGGCTTGGCGGCAATAGCATATTCCGCTGCCCCCGGTACCGATAGCGTCGCGGGGGTGCTGCCCGTATCAATAGACAGCACATCGTAGGCCAGGGGCGGATGGTTGGCACACAGCACTCGCTGCTGGGCTAAATCGAGCCCCACGGCGCGATCGACCACTAGGCGGCACTGGGCAAAACGAGTCAGCGGCCGCAGGTCAATGTGAGCCTCGTCGAAGCTGTAGCGCCCGGCCACATAGCTGGGCAACATGCCCGAGTAGGGCGTATCAACTAGGTCGGTCAGCAACGTCAGCCGCACCCCCGGCATAGGAGCCATGCCCCACTGCCGCAGCACCAAGGCGTGGGTGTGGCCCCCGCCCACCAGCACCACATCCATCACAATTGTCGGTTCAGCCTGCATCATGCCTATGTCCACCCGTTCCCTTAATGTATGCCTACTGGGGTTATACCCGTCCCTCTATTGAGCGATGGGGAAGAAGATTATTCTCGTTAGCTTTTGAACAGGACGAATTAAAGGAGGCGTTAAAGTGCCTTTACATCGGCTTAAAAGCTATTATCCTAATTACCGTGAGACTCTTGCTGACGGACAAATGGATAAAATTAGTTCTTACGCTGTCTATGCCCAAGGCGAAGACAAAGTAGGTTCTGCAAAAGATTTGTTAGTAGATGATTCTGGTCATTTTCGCTACTTAGTAATTGATACTGGGCCGTGGATTTTTGGGAAAACCGTCCTGCTGCCCGTTGGCTTAGCCCGGTTTGACTATGACAATACCCGTATCTACGTCGATGGCCTGACCAAGGGCCAGGTCGAGCACCTGCCAAAATATGACGACGATATGGTGGTAGACGAGCATTACGAAGAGCGCATCAGAGGAATTTATCAACCGATCGCTCAAGGGCGTTCTAGTCGTCAATTTCTGGGCAACACCACCTACTCCACTGAGGCTCAAAACGACTCTCGTGCTGGCGATTTGCGACGCATGCCTCCCATCGGCAACACGGCTAGCGCGACGGCTACCCGCAATGACTCCGTAGCAGGAGACCTACGACGTATGGGTCCGATCGGCGCTCCTGTGGGCACGCTGACAGAAAACCATCCTGGCAGACCTGACCACAGTGCCAATATTTACGACCAAGAAACTGGCTTCTATGGATTGAGCAACGAAGACAACCATGGCTTACTTCGCTCCTACGAGGAGCGTTTAGCTGCCCATCGCAGCCGCAACTGGGTTGAGTAAAAACGGCTAGCTGTCCTAGAGCGGACTAATAGATTCTATAGTTGCGTTACCCCAGCTTACGAGATGACCTTAACGAGATTCTAGAGTGACAAAATACTGATTAAAGTCACGGCTTCGATCAGTGTTTTGTGCTTTAAACTGCGAATTTCTGCTTTATTCCTTCCTTGAGCCTTAACGAAAATAACCTTCTTTAAAAGTCGACGCCGCGCTTCAAATCAATGCCTTTTTCAGCATAGTGTTTGTGGTTGAACACCTCCGAGTGGGTACTGGCCAACTCAAAATAAGCGGGGCGATTTTTACAGCGCCCGGTGATAATAACCTCAGTGCCACGAGGCTTACGCAGCAGCGCCTGGAGAATTGGCTCCTCGGGCAGCAATTCTAAATCGACTGTGGGGTTAAGCTCGTCGAGGATGATGGTTTTGTAGAGACCTGAGGCGATCGCCGTCCGAGCAATTTCCCAACCCCTTTCAGCCTCCACATAATCAATCTCTTGCTGCTGTCCGCGCCAGACGATCGCATCGCGGCCGCAGCGCTGGTGGTCAACCAGGTTGGGATAAATTTTGCGCAGAGCTGCGATCGCCGCGTCTTCGGTATAGCCATTGCCCCCCTTCAGCCATTGAATAATCAGCACCCGGTGGGAGAGATCTTGGCTGATGCCTCGACCGATAGCCTGGAGAGCTTTGCCCAGGGCGCTGGTCGACTTGCCCTTGCCCGAACCCGTGTAGATCTCAATGCCCTCAATGCCCTCAATGCCCTCGGGCCGAGGTTGTGGCTTCATTTCTGAGTGCAAGTTGGCTACGTCGAGAAGGGGCTGGGGGGCACCGCGTCCAGTGGCGATAATTTCCAGGTGGTCAGGCTTATTCAGCAGGGTTTTGGCCACCTCATTGACATCGAGCAGACTCAAGTCGAGCACCGGGTTGATTTCGTCGAGCACCACGACGGAGTAGAGGCCCGAGGCGATCGCTCCCTTAGCCACATCCCAGCCCCGTTGGGCCTCCTGCTTGTCAAATTTGGTGATCTCCTCTGGCCCAAAAAACTCGGCCCGCCCGGTGCGCACCTGGTCGATTAGGTGGGGAAAGCCTCGCTGGAGCGCCTCAATCGCGGCATCTTCGTCGTAGGTGCGGCCCGGCCCCTTCAGAAACCGCAGCAGCAGCACCCGGCTCTCCAAAAAATTTTGAATGCCCAGGCCAATGGAGCGCAGCACCACCCCCAGGGCCACCTGGGACTTGCCCTTGCCCTCACCGTCGTAGACGTGAATCTGCCCTGTGATCCGCTCGTTGCCCTGCTGGGCAGTGCGGATGCCGATGCCGGTTCTAACCATGGATGTTGCGGATTGCGTACTAGGTGTGCGTATTCTTGAGCGGCCCGATCTAAGATCTTAGCGAAAGCCGGGCCGAGGTTATACCCTTGAGAGTGCACCGGGAACCCCCCATCAGGGGTCGAGATTTGCGACCCACCCTCAGCGCCCATGCCCATCAACGATTTGCTATCAGAACTTGGCATTTTGCCGCTGCGGGCGATCGCCGTGCAGAGCATGCTGCTCATGGTGGCCATTGTGCTAGAAGCCATGGTGCTGCGTCAGCAGCTGCGCCTGGGCTACCGCACCAGTATGCAGTATGCCGCCACCCTTAACCTGCTGGCCACCAGTTTGGGCTGGATTGCGTTTTTGGCCCTTGAGGCGGTGCTGCCCCTAGCGCTGCGCAGCCAGGTGATTAGCTACGTGCTGTTCAATCGGTTTTACACCAACAGCTGGCACGACGCGCTGCCGGTGGTGGTGGTGGTGGTGGCGATCGCCGCCTTCTTTGTCACCTACTGGATTAAGCTCCAAGGGCTGCTCTGGCTGCTGCAACTGCTCGGCCAAAAGCCCGCAGAAAACACTCCAGAGGCGATCGAAGGCGATCGCCGCCAGCGCTACGAGCGGGCCCGGCGAGCCCAGATTGAAGGACGACAGGGCGGCACCTCGCCTCGGGCGTTGGCCATGCTCCAGGCCAACGCCGCTAGCTTTACCGCGATCTTGGTGCTGCTACTGCTGATCAACCAGAGCGGAGTACTGGGATGGTAGGTTTTTTCGGTTTTTTGCGTCAAACCCTGGTTGAACTGTGGCAAGCGGTGCTGCCGCCGCGTTACTTTTCCTGGCAAACCGTCATCTACATGAGCTTGTTTTCGTGGCTCATGTCGCTGCTGGCGCGCCTCTTGGCAGCCACACCCTTTACTGTAGGGCTGCTGGCCACCATCAGCTGGATCTGCCTAGCCCTAGGGGTGGGTTGGGCGCTAGAAGCCAATAAAGTCCGGTTTTTCGGTATTCCCGTTGCCCCCTGGGTATCGGGGGCAATTATATGCATCTTTTTGTTTGGGTCGTGGGGCGGGCGGTGGTTACAGCCCGCCCTGGTATCCTGGCCCCTAGTGTCCTTTGCGGTAATTGCTGTGCCCAGTCTATTGAGCTGGGATTTTGACCTAAAAACGCCGCCGCCGATGGTACGCCAGCAGTTGGCGCTGCTGTTTTGCCTCAGCCTGCTGTTTAGCAGCTGGTTTCAGTTCTACTTCCGCATTCAATCCTGGGTGCGCGACTACCCCAGCCTAGTGGCCGACAGCGTAGACAACAGCGCCTTTGTCTACCGCTTTCCGGGCCAGGAGGTGGCCTTGCCCGCCGGGGTCACCCACCTCACCATTGCCGAAGAAGTGCTGCGGGAGCAGATCGATAACAAGCCCTGGCCTTCGGTAGAGCGGTGGCTACTCAACCTTGAAGGCCAACGTCAGGCTCTGCAGCGGCGGGTACAATCCCAGATGGGTCGCGGCGCATCCTTAGAAAATTCGCTGTGGCGGCTCGATTTTCAGCCCCTGTCTAACGCCGATGGCTACACCCTGAAGCTGTGGGCAATTTGGTCAGGGCCAGCCGCCAACCAAAACGGCTACTACCTAGAAAAAACCTGCCTACTGATGCCAGTCAACCGAGGTGGCCTAGTAGATACCGAAAATGCCGCGCCCGGGTACACCACAACCCAGTGGTCTACCCTCACCTGCGACCTGCAAACGCCGCGGCAGGCAGGGCATCCTAGGGGCACACAACAGCAAGGCTAATTTTGAGAGGTACAGAAGTGGTTAAGCCAATGGTGCTATCGCGGGTAGGGGTCATTGCCCGCACCGTGTTTTTAGAGGTAATTCGCGATCGCATTCTGTATCTGGTGGCCCTGTTCGCCCTGCTGCTGGTAATCGCGCGGGTGCTGCTGCCCGACATTTCTGCCGGGGCAGAAAACAAAATTTTGATGGACCTGGGTCTAGCAAGCATTCATCTGCTGAGCGTGGTAGTGGCTGTGTTTGTGGGCACTGGGCTCATCAACAAAGAAATCGAGAAGCGCACGGTGCTGGTGCTGATTGCCAAGCCAGTCAGTCGAGCCGAGTTTATCATAGGCAAGCATTTGGGCCTTACAGCGGTGCTGGCGGTGCTGATTGCTGCCCTCGGAGCAATTTTTGTGCTGGTGCTAGCCGCTAGCGGCGTGCCCTTTTCGCTGGGAAGCTTAGTACTAGCGCTGCTCTTTACAACTCTGGAAGCGGCGCTGCTGGTGGCCGTAGCCATCGTATTTGGAGTATTCACCAGTTCCCTACTGGCCACAATGCTCACCTTCGCAGTGTATTTGATGGGCCACCTGAGCCAGGACTTGGTAGCCTTTGGCAAACTCAGCGAGACCCCAGCGGTGCAGCGGCTCACCAACGTCCTATACCTGGTGCTGCCTGACCTAGAACGCCTCAACCTGCGCAACGCCGCCGCCTACGGCATAGAACTATTGCCCACCCCTCCAGAGCTTTTTGGCCATGCCCTCTACGGCTTACTTTACACAGCGCTACTGCTGTCAGTATCAATCATAATTTTTTCGCGCCGTCAGTTTTAAGAGGACGGTTGAAAAGCCCTACTTTTGGCAGTAAAAGCGAAGAGCTCCCTAGTACACCTTTTAAGGGTATTAGGAAGCTCTTCGCTTAAGGGAAGCAGAGGGGAGCAGCAGGAGACTAAAGCTACAGAAAACGCGTATCAGACGCCCTCTAAAACCCTACATAGCGGCAGGGTTGATGCCAAACACAATTACCGCTGCCATCGTCCCAGCTAAAACGCCATAGCAACAGGCCACCAATGCTTTAAATTGGCCTCGATATTTGTAGCGCCAGAGCATGGCGGCCAAAGTCAGGGAGTAGAGCAGTTCTTCGATTGGGAAATAAGCGGTTTCATTAGTAATATCAACACCGAGCACCAGCATCGTCCACAACAGAAAGACGATAAAGCTGTTAATAATGGGAGCGCGACTCTCCCGAGTAGGGATTTGAATTCGCGCAATGAACCCTAGATAAATTAAGACTGTTAACGGAAATAGTGCTGCAGCAAGACTTCGGGCTCCAGCGCCAGAGGAGTAACTCATGGCAAACAGCACGCTAGAAGAAAGCTGGTACAGCAAAAAGCCAACGGCTAAAAAGAGCACAAAAAAACTGGCTATGCCCTTTGACCCTTTAGTCCAGTCATTAGAAGGTTGCCTTCGACGAGTTTGCATAGAGACCCCAAACATGAATTCGTATATTAAAGATGCCGTCGCTGCGGGCCACGCAAATGTTTAGCGCTGCGTCTAGGGCAGATTTAGGCGGTGAAAGTTTTGACTGGGGCGCGATCGCCGCCAACCGGCGTTAAAACACCTTGTTTCACCCACCATCACAGTCCAAACGGTATAAGTTAACTCTGGACTTGTAATAATAGCTTATTACCTAATTTGATTGCTTAAGACTATCAGGGCTGTAGGATCACCTCAATCGCCCCCAGGAAGGATTTTTCTCCTACTAGCTCGTTCTCAAGGATGAAAATAAAGCTATTGGAGGGTGGGGGTTAAAGCCGCAATTCTCTTCCTCAGAGGGTCTCCAACGGAGGTAACGCCTGCATGTGAAAAAATTCAGCGTCATCGGTCCTAACGCTGCACGCAATGCCAATCAACAACCAAAATAATTATTGAGAAGTTTGCGGTAGCTCTGGACGGGTATACCAATAGGCCCAGGCAATCAGCACAAACTGAAACGGTAGTCGAATCGCCTGAAACCACCAGGTGTTGGGGATGCCCTGGATTTCAATGTGATTGATGGCCATGTTGAGGTTGGCCGGAAACACCGCAATGAACAATGCAACCAGCCCCCATGCTGAAGCTTGGCGCAGAGCGGGCACCAACAGACCAATCCCCAGCATAATTTCGATCACTCCGCTGATGTAGACCAGGGCAGCCGGGGCAGGCAAAAAGTCCGGCACAATCCGAATAAACGGTTCTGGCTGGGCGAAATGCAAAACCCCTGCCACAATTATGCAGACGGCCAAAATGCCCCGAAGGGTAGTTTTGCTGTGCTCAAGTCGATGCATAGGTCAGAGAGTGATTGCTGCGGGGCAAGGTAATGGCCACCATCGTATGGGGTGGAAGGATCGCGATCGGAATATATCCGTGCTCTGGCGCAACGGATTGGCTACGCCTGGGGGGTTGGGCTCTGTTGCAGTTTGTAGTCTGGGTTAGTCCAGCACTCGGGTAGGGCCTCGCCAGAGGGAAACTGAAGGCGCGATTTTTCGTAGGCTTGGGGTGGCTGTTCTTCTTCACCAGCCTGCTGCTGACCCTGAATCTGGTTGTTCTGCGGATCAATTAAGTCAGTGACGTCGAGTACTTTAATTAGCGTTTGATCTTGGGCGTCTTTAACAAACATAGTTTTACAATTGAATTGAGTAGGGCCGACATTTGAGCCGTCGCCGTTTATGGCCATAGATTATCTAATTAGAGGGGCTGAGGCTTCTGTCTAAATAAGTAACTATTGCGCCGCTGCGATTCTTCAGGAGCTTACCCACAAGCGGCGGGGCTGTTAGAACAAAGTTGTTGGAACCAATAGCTGACTCGCAGCTACGTTGGGGATGGCCGGTTAGGCGATCGCTCTGTTACAGGCTGCAAGTCGCCGGTTTAATTAGGAGATATCTATGGCACGGCTAGACGGACAGGTGGCGGTGGTGACTGGGGCCACTAGGGGGTTGGGGAAGGGCATTGCCACTGGACTGGGGGAAGCCGGGGCGGTAGTTTATATCACCGGGCGCACCCTCACTGCCTCGACCGACTCGATGGGGTCGCTGGAAGAAACTGCGGCGGCGGTAGATCAGGCAGGCGGAACGGCGATTCCGGTACAGGTAGACCACAGCGACGATGATCAGGTTAAGGCCCTCTTCGATCGCATTCGAACCGACCAAAATGGCCGGCTCGATCTGCTGGTGAACAACGCCTACGCTGGGGTGTCAGCGCTTAAGGCGGCCTACGGCAAGCCTTTTTGGGAGGCTGACCCCGCCGAGTTTTGGGACGCGTGCAACGCTGTGGGACTGCGGAGCCACTACCTGGCCAGCGTTCATGCCGCTCGCCTGATGGTGCCGCAGCGGCGAGGGTTAATCTGCACCCTGTCGTCGTGGGGCGGGTTGTCGTACATTTTTGGGGTGCCCTACGGGGTGGGCAAAGCAGCCTGCGATCGCCTGGCCGCAGACATGGCGGTAGAACTCAAACCCCACCAGGTAACCTCGCTCTCGATTTGGCCGGGAATCGTTGGAACCGAGTTGATGACCCAGTTTGCCGCTGAGATGGGGCTGGGCAATAGTCAACCTGCTGGTGCTGGGGAAGATAGCTCGGCACCCGATCACTACAACTGGGAAACGCCGCTGCTCACCGGCCGGGTAATTGCGGCACTGGCGAGCGATCGCAACCTGCTGCGCCGCACTGGGCAGGTGCAAATTGTTGCCGAACTAGCCAGAGAGTACGGCGCAGTCGATGCCGAGGGCAATCGGCCGGCGTCGCTCAGGTCGCTGCGGTTTGTGCTGCCCTACGCGGTGCCGGGGCTGCGACCCTACGCCGAGCTGGTGCCCGATCTAGAGCTGCCCTGGCCATTTTTGCTGCTGGGGCCACTGGGCTCTCCTAAGGCTTAGAGAAGGGAGGCAAGGGAGAAACCGTGGCTGTGAATGCAAAAAAACAAAAGAAAAGCTGAAGAGCGAAAATCAAAACTGCTTGATAGTCTTGAATGTCGCACTCTACGTTGAAAAGCTGTGCATAAGTTGCTGCTGGTTCTTAGCCTCGTTGCTTTCAGTATTGCCGGTGGAATTACAACTGCATTGACGGTTTTTGTGGCTGTCATTTCTTTTTTGGCGTCAGTGGATAACTTGGCCTATAGAAATTGGCTTTCAACCTCAGCCACAGTGGTGCAGGTAGACAATTCCGAGCAATCCGCCACGTCCAACCGCTCTAGAAGCATCAGGTCTTGCCCGGTGATTCGCTTTAGCGATCGCACTGGGCAAGCTCATGAGGTTAGCAGCGCCTGTGCAGAAACAACTCCCTCTGGCGATCGACAACGAGAAAATAGGCTCAGCCCTGCCTTTTGGCGCGGTGAAACCGTCACTGTCTGGTATGACCCAGAGCATCCCTCGCGCACCTTAATTGCCAAACGCAAGCCCCGATTCAACCCGCTGGCTGCCGTCAATATGACGTCTTTGTTGTTTGCAGGCATGGCGACGGGGTTTTGGGTAGGGGCTAAGCTAGCGAGGGATAAACTACGGCAATCCAATCTCGATTGACCGACTGCGTGCTTATTCCTTCAGCGAAGCCATATCGATTACAAATCGGTACTTCACGTCGCTTTTCTGCATGCGCTCGTAGGCTTGATTAATATCCTGAATGGCGATCACTTCTACATCTGAGGTGATGCCCTGTTCACCACAAAAATTGAGCATTTCCTGAGTTTCAGCGATGCCGCCGATCAGCGACCCCGCCACCGATTTGCGCCCCATGATTAGCGGCACAGTGTTTAATGTCGGCATCAGATTCCCTAGAAATCCGACCAGTACCAGCGTGCCATCAAGCGCCAGCGCTGGCAGATAGGGGTTGAGGTCGTGCTCGATGGGTACGGTATCAATAATCAAGTCGAACTGTCCCTCCACGGCTTTCATTTGCGCTTCATCAGTAGAGATCACGATGTGGTCTGCTCCCAGACGGCGGGCATCTTCCTCCTTGCCGGGGGAACGGGTAAACAGCGTGACATCTGCGCCCAGGCCCTTGGCCAGTTTCAGCGCCATATGCCCCAAACCGCCAAGACCAACAACAGCCACCCGGCTACCCTCACCCACCTGCCAGTGACGCAGGGGCGACCAGGTGGTGATTCCGGCGCATAGCAACGGCGCAGCCCCTTTGAGGTCGAGCCCGTTGGGAATTTGCAGCACAAATTTATCTGACACGACGATGTTCTGGGAGTAACCGCCAAAGGTGGGCGTGTGATCTTGGCGATCGCTGCCGTTGTAGGTAAACGTGGCAGGCCCCTCGCAGTATTGTTCTAACCCCTGTTTGCAGGGTGCACAGTGCTGGCAAGAATCGACCATACAGCCGACACCGACGCGATCGCCCAGTTTGAACCGCGTCACCTCTGCCCCCACGCCAACCACGCGACCGATAATTTCGTGGCCAGGCACCACCGGGTACATAGTTCCGCTCCAGTCGTTGCGAGCCGTGTGCAAGTCGGAGTGACAGACGCCACAGTAGAGAATTTCGATCGCCACATCGTCGGCGCGAGGCTCGCGACGGGTAAAACGATAGGGGGCTAGATCATCTGTAGCAGACTTTGCGGCGTAGCCAAGTACATTTGTGGTCATGGATTATCTCTACTATTAGTTGCGTATTGATGAGCCTGCTTTGTTTCTAATACGGCATTAGCAGGTTCCAAAAAAGCATCTAAGGAACCATCTTTGCCGTTGGGTAACCGGTGATGTGCTCTAATTCTTCGGGATACTGAGCCTCTAGCCCCGTGATCTTGGTGGCGGCCGTATCAATAGCACGCAGATCATCAGGCTTGAGTTTGACGGCGATAGCCCCTATGTTTTCCTCTGGGTGATGTAGCTTCGTGGTGCCTGGAACTGCTTCTGGGCCAGCAGCCAGGCGTCGCGATCGCTAGAACGAACCGTCCGTAGACTTAGACAGCGCCTCATGGTCTTGGATCTCTTGCAGCCGCGCATCAGGTTGGCGACAAACATCACTGCACCGTTTGTCCACCGTCGATGACCATGGCGTGTCCAACCATGAAGGCCGCCGCGTCCGAGCACAGCCAGACGACAGCCGCTGCAATCTCCTCAGGCTTGCCCATCCGTCCAATCGGCTCCTCCGCAATGACCTGCGATCGCCCTTCGTCCGTGCCGCCCGTGAACCGACCCATCATCGGGGTGTCGATGTAGCCGGGACAGACGGCGTTGATGTGGATGTTCTGTGCAGCGTAGTCGAGGGCTGCGGCCTTAGTGAGACCAATCACCCCATGCTTTGCAGCAGTGTAGGCAGGACTGCCCTTGATGCCGATGATTCCAGCCCCAGATGAGGTGTTGACGATCGCACCACCGCCCTGCTCAAGAATCAGCGGGATCTCGTGCTTCATGCACAGGAAAACGCCGCGGAGGTTGATGTCGATGATCCGGTTCCACTCCTCTTCCTCGTATTCCGCAGTCGGAGCCGGATTTCTTGGCTCAATACCTGCATTGTTGAAAGCGAAGTCCAACCGACCGAAAGCCTCAATAGTCTTGCCTAGAGCCGCCCTTATGTCTTCGCTTCGTGTTACGTCGCACTTGACTGCGATCGCCTGTCCGCCCTGATTTTCGATTAGGTGTACCGTTTCTTGATTACCCTGTTCAGAAATGTCAGCAGCTACGACCTTAACGCCTTCACGGGCAAATGCCAGCGCCGTCTCGCGACCAATACCGCTTGCTGCTCCAGTCACAAACGCAACTTTTCCTGTGAAGCTTCCATTCAAGTTAGACAGCATATTTTCTCCTGCATTAAAACGACAGTTTTTGGCTTACTGACTGAGGTGCTGATTGAAAAAGGACGCAAGCCTATCGAACGGGATCAGGTTCACGCGATCGTACAAATCGACATGTTCTGCGTTTGGCACGATGTAGAGTTCCTTTGGCTCAGCGGCGCGTTGATAGGCATCTTCGCTGAACTCTTTGGAATGGGCATTGTCACCGGTGATGAACAGCATGGGACGAGGCGAAATCGTCTCAATGTCATTAAACGGGTAGAAGTTCAGGAATTTGACGTTGCTGGTCAGGGTCGGATGGGTTGTCAGTTGCGGCGACGAGCCTTCGGGGGTGTATTCGCCCCTGGGAGTGCGGTAGAAGTCATAGAACTCACGCTCGATCGCGGTGGAGTTTTCATTCAGTTGATGCACGGTGCCGCTTGTGTATTCGGTCTCTCCGCCTGTGAACTCCGCATAGCGTTGTTCAGCCGCCGCTGCAATAACTTCCTTCCTCTGTTCGAGGGTCGCAGCATGTCTCAGCCCATCACGGTTGACGGCCCCCATGTCATACATGCTGACCGTTGCGATCGCCTTCATGCGCGGGTCAATCTTGGCGGCGCTGACGACGAAGCTACCGCTGCCGCAAATCCCTAGAACGCCAATTCGCTCTCTGTCAACGACTGACTGGGTGCCCAGAAAATCGACTGCCGCACTGAAATCTTCAGCATAAATATCCGGTGCAACAGCGTTGCGGGGCTGCCCTTCACTCTCGCCCCAGAAAGACAAATCGAGGGACAAGGTGATGAATCCCCGCTCAGCCAGCTTTTGAGCATACAGATTTGAACTTTGTTCTTTGACTGCGCCCATGGGGTGCCCGACAATAATGGCCGGATGATCGGTATTTTGATCCAAGTCTTTGGGAATGAAGAGATTCCCAACAACCTGCATGTTGTATTGGTTTTTGAACGTAACTTTTCGCATAGTCACCTGGTCACTTTGATAGAAATTGTCTGCCCCCTCTACCACACCAGACTGCTGCACAGGTGCTTGGGGGCTCTGACCCGATACGTATGTTTTGTCGAGTGCGAATGCCGCCGTTGCAATTGCACTCATCAAGAGGGTTGGTATGAAAATGCGGTGTTTCATTGGTTCTCAATCTGTGGTTTTACCTAGTGGATTTAGCTTCGATTCGACGCCTTTGTGTTCAGCGAAACCCTATGAATCACGGAGCGTTACTTCATATAGGTGCTGGGTATTGCTCGTCGCTGACCTGTTCCATCCAGTCCACAGGGCTGCCGTTGAGCGCCTCCTGAATGGCAATATGAGTCATGGCTGTCGTGGCTGTAGCGCCGTGCCAGTGTTTTACGCCGGGTGAAATCCAGACGACATCACCAGGTCTAATTTCCTGAATTTGACCACCCCACTGCTGAACCCAGCCAATTCCATCCGTCACAACCAGGGTTTGCCCCAAAGGATGGGTGTGCCATGCGGTGCGGGCACCCGGCTCGAAGGCGACACTTGCGCCAGATGCCCGTGACGGCTCGTGTACTGAAAAAAGAGGATTGATGCTTACAGAACCCGTGAAATAGTCGGCTGAGCCTTCAGTGGAAGGCTGCGAACCGTTCCGCATGATTTCTACACTCTGTAGGCGATCGCCCAATGAGACTTGGGCATGCCCTGCCTGCGCCAACCCTAAAGCCAATAGGGAAAATGTTATGGCAGGTATTGTGAGTCGTTTCATCTCTGTTCCTCCGTATTGGTGCAACGCCCATGCAAAACTTTTCCACAGCGGTCCGCTGTGAATTTGATGATGCTTCTCGTGCAATTTTGAGAAGCGCTTGACCGAACAAACTTGAATGTTCTCTTGAATAGAAATCCAGATGCTTACGAGCAGCCGGAATTGCTTTTCATCGCTTTAACCTCATTCTAGGCATCCTGAAAGGCAAGCCATAGGACGATCGTCTAGGATGGTTGTACAATCCTGCAAACTTGCACTAGCTTCCGCCTAAGTCGCGCTAGATTTCTATACAGGCTTAGCGGCCACCCCTTTTTAGACCTTGGATGGTCTAGAAAACGATTTGAAGGGCATTAGAAATGAACGCGGCAAGAACGAGTGAAAAGTCTGATCGAGCTTTAATCAACAACCCACAGGCAAGGCGCGAGGTAGCGCGATCGCAAGCCAACCGAGAGGAACTGACCGAGCGAATTGCAGGGGCGATTGCTCACGATGGCGTGATCGAGCCGCTGAAAGGATTGTTCTTCTATCGCACCTCCTTCCCTTCAGAGTGCTTGCACAGCGTCTCAATTCCGTCCTTTTGTGTGATTGCTCAGGGCAGTAAAGAAGTGCTGTTGGGCAGCGATCGCTATCAGTACGACCCGATGCATTATTTGCTGGGGACGGTCGAACTGCCGATTGCCAGCCGAATTTTAGAAGCAACTCAGGAAAAACCGTACCTCGGTCTTCGTCTCGATCTCGACTCCACCCTGGTGGGTTCAGTCATAGTTGAGGCAGGCTATCCCTCAGCCCAGAGGGGAGTGAGTGTCAAAGCGATCGATGTCAGTCCATTAGATACAGATCTGTTAGATGCCACCGTGCGGCTCGTCAGGCTGCTCGATTCCCCAGCTGAAGCGCCTGTGCTCGTACCCCTGATTAAGAGAGAGATTATCTACCGACTGCTGGTGGGAGCGCAAGGGAATCGGCTGCGTCAGATTGCCATTTTGGGAGGCCACACCCACCACATTGCTAAAGCCGTCGATCGCCTGCGGAAAGACTTTAACCAGCCGCTGCGGATTGAAGACGTTGCCCAAGAGCTAGGTATGAGCGTTTCAGGTTTTCACCATCACTTCAAATCGGTCACGGCCATGAGTCCGTTGCAGTTCCAGAAGCAGTTGCGGCTCCAAGAGGCCCGCCGTCTGATGCTGGGGCAAAACCTGGACGCTAGTAGTGCGGCCTACCAAGTAGGGTACGACGATGCCTCGCACTTTAACCGAGAGTATAAGCGGCTCTTTGGTAACCCTCCCATGCGCGATGTGGAGCGACTGCGAAAAGCGGCGCGGGAGACGGCTAATTCAGTCTGACGCCAGATCGATTAGGACAGTCTCACCCTAAGTAAAGGCTATAGGCTAGGGCGGCTCTTCATTTCTACTAAAATAGTGACCTTTTGAGCACGGTAGCTGTGGCTATATCATCTGTGTTCAAAATCACAACTTGTAAACCGGTAGCGATTGTCTCAGCCTGGCTGGGCATTTCTACGGATAACGGCATCTATCTTTAATTAATTGATGCCAGCCCAAAAATCTCGGCGATCGCGCCCTTGTTTGCCCTAGGACACACGAGGCCTTTGCCGATTCAGCCAAGACTTTGCGTTGCTAGGAGGATGCTTCTACAAATTATTGCCTAAGCCGCAGCTTAGGGACAGTCCTTCTTCACGCCTTTGGAATCGGTTTAGCGATGAAAATTCCCCTTCGGTTGTTGCTGATTGTGCCGTTCATCCTCGAAATTGGAGCGGCGGTCGGGTTGACGGGATGGCTCTCGCTCCGCAACGGGCAAAAGGCGGTGAATGATGTGGTCTCGCAGCTGGAACAGGAAGTCACCAACCGCATTCAGGTGACGCTGGACGAGTATTTGACGGTGCCGCACCGCATCAATCAAATCAACGCGGATCTGTTTGAGTTAGATCTGCTGAGCTTTGAGCAGCAAGCTACATTTGAGCGCCACTTCTGGCAGCAAATGCAGGAATTTGAAGAGGCCAGCTATATCTATGTCAGCAGCGAAACCGGCGGATTTTGGACGGCGCACCGCAATGCTCAAGCTGGCCCCATCACCTACTACGTGACAGATAACCCTGGCGACGGGGTGATGGTGCATTTTGGCGTAGATGCCCAAGGCAACCGCGCCCAGCAGCTCGACGTCACCACCGACTACGACCCCCGCATTCGGGACTGGTATACCGACGCCAAAAAGGCGGGCACTGCCCGCTGGACAGAGGTCTATCAGCTGGTGCCAGAACTCACCCTGGCAATTACAGCCAATGCGCCGATTTACAACGCCGCCGGGCAGCTCGAAGGCGTGCTGGGGGTGGACCTGGTGCTAGCGGATATCGGCGACTTTTTGAGCACGCTGAAAATTGGCCAAACCGGGCAGGCGTTTTTGATCGAAAAAGACCAGTCGCTGATTGCCAGCTCGACCCAAGAGAATCCGTTTGTCAAACCCAGGGCGGATGGGCCGGAGGAGCGACTGCATGCGATCGCTAGTACTAACCCCATGATCGCCGCCACCACCCGGCATTTGCTAGATCAGTTCCAAACCCTGGAGAGCATTGAGGCCTCTCACCAGCTGGCGTTTCCCATCGATGGGCAAAAGCACTTTGTGCAGGTGACACCCATTGTGGATGAGCTGGGAATTGACTGGCTGTTGGTGGTAGTCGTCCCCGAATCGGACTTTATGGCGCAGATTCAGGCCAACACCCGCACCACAATTTTGCTGTGCTTGGTGTCGTTGGCGATCGCCACCGGCCTGGGCATCATCACCGCCCGCTATATCGCCCGTCCCATTCAGCAGCTGAGCGATCAGTCAAAACAGGTGACTGAGGCGCTGCAAAAAAGCCACACCGCCCCGATCGAATCCCTGGCGTTGTCTACCCATCAGCTTGGCCCGGTGCAGGAAGTTGCTACCCTGTCCGACTCTTTTCGGCGCATGGCCACCGAGCTAAACCAGGCCTTTGATGCCCTCCAGCACACCAACGAAGAACTGGAAGAACGGGTGCAGCAGCGCACCCTCGACCTAGCCCAGGCAAAAGAACAAGCCGAAACCGCTAACCACGCCAAGAGTGAATTTTTGGCCAACATGAGCCACGAACTGCGCACGCCCCTGAGCGCTATTTTGGGCTTTGTGCAGCTGATGAATCGCAACCGGGTCTCAGCCCAAACCGAAAAAGAATATTTGGAGGTGATCAACCACAGCGCCGAGCATCTGCTGGAGCTGATCAACGACGTGCTGGATCTCTCAAAGATTGAAGCGGGCAACATTACTCTCAATTTGACTAACTTTGACCTCCACGCGTTGCTCAATCGGCTGCAGGAGATGTTTTTGCCCCGCAGCCAGCGGCAGGGCCTATCGCTGCAGATTGAATGGGCTGACGAGGTGCCCCAATACGTTTGCAGCGATGAAAAGAAAGTGCGGCAAATTTTGATCAACCTGATTGGCAACGCGCTCAAGTTTACAAAAACGGGGGGCATTACGGTGACGGCCTTGGCGCTGTCTCAGTCCGACCAAGTATCCGCGCCATTTTCCCCAAATGCACCTAATATGCCGTCTGTGTGGCTTCGTATAGAGGTTCAAGACAGCGGCATGGGCATCCCCTCGCAGCAACTGGAGGCGATTTTTGCCTCCTTCAACCAGGTCCACCCCGAGAGCGAAGGCACCGGATTAGGCCTGACCATCAGCCGCCAATTTGCCCACCTGCTGGGCGGTCAGCTAAGGGTGCATAGCCAGGTGGGCCAGGGCAGCACCTTTACCCTAGATGTGCCGATGCAGCCCGTGCCTGCCACGGCGATTCCAGCCGAGGTGCTGCCCCAGCGGGCGATCGCTCTTGCTCCCGGCCAGCCCACCTACCGCATTTTGATCGTGGATGACCGCTGGAGCAACCGCCAGTTTCTAGTCAAACTTTTGGAACCCTTCGGCTTTGAGCTACGAGAAGCTGCCAACGGCCAGGAAGCCTTTGATATCTGGCGAGACTGGCAACCGCACCTAATCTGGATGGATATGCGCATGCCGGTAATGCATGGCTATGAAGCGGCCCAGCGCATCAAATCTCACATCGACGGCCAGGCCACGGTGATTGTGGCCCTCACTGCTAGCGTGTTTGAAGAACAGCGGCAGGTCGTGCTGGCCTACGGCTGCGACGACTTTATCCGCAAGCCCGTTAAGGAACATGTGATTTTTGATAAGTTGACTGAGCACCTGGGTATTGTTTTTGTATACGAAGATACTCCTTTGCCTACTAATTTTTCCTCTGGCGCACCGCTACAATTCGCAGCTCTACAGGTTATGCCTGCGGACTGGCTGCAACGGTTAAAGCAGGCAGCGACCATTGCCAAACCCGGCGCCATCATAGATTTAATTGGTCAAATTCCATCCCATGAGTCGATTTTGGCGGCTGGGCTCAGGCGTATGGTTGACCAATATCAGTTAGAAGCCATTATTCATTTAGTCGATGCGGCAACCCACCATGAGTCATGAGCTGTTTGCCGATCGCATTCCCGAGATTCTGGTCGCCGATGACACCCTGGATGCGCTGCGGCTGCTGTCAAATGCCCTCTCCAGCCATGGGTATGACGTTCGCAGTGTCACCAGTGGTCTGATGGCGATCGCCTCGGTGCAGGCCGCTCTGCCCGACCTGATTTTGCTCGATATCAAAATGCCCGACTTGACCGGCTATGAGGTGTGCCAGCGGCTCAAGGCCGACCCCAAAACCCAAGAGATTCCGGTCATCTTCATCAGCGCGCTCGATGAAACCTTTGACAAGGTCAAGGCCTTTCAATTGGGCGGGGTAGACTATATCACCAAGCCATTCCAAATCGAAGAAGTGCTGGCGCGGGTGCAAAACCAGCTCGCCCTCCGGTTTTCGGTCACTCAAATTCATCGGCTCAACGCCCAGCTAGAGCAGCAGGTGCAAAACCGCACCGCCCAGCTACAAGCGGTTAACCAAACGCTGACCCAAGAAGTGCTGGAGCGGCGGCAGATTGAGCATGACCTGCGGGAGAGCGAAGAGAAGTTTCGCCAAATTTCAGAAAACATTCGGGCAGTATTTTGGCTGACGGACTTTGACTCCCAAACGGGGCAAGAGACCCAGACACGCTACGTCAGCCCCTCCATAGAGAGCATTTGGGGCCAGCCCCGAGAGCTGTTTTATCAAGATCCTCAGACTTGGACAAACAGCATTCACCCCGAAGACCGCGATCGCGTCATTGCCGCATTTCTAACCCAGGCCCACCTCGGCCAGTACGACGAGGAGTTCCGCATTGTTCGCCCCGATGGCACAATTCGCTGGATCCACGATCGCGGCTTTCCCATTCACGACGAAACCGGTGCGGTGTATCGTCTCACGGGTGTAGCTGAGGACATCACAGACCAGGTGCAGGCCGAGCTAGAGCGCGATCGCTTTTTCAACCTCTCCCTCGATCTGCTGTTTATTGCCGATCGCCAGGGCCAACTCAAGCGTCTGAACCCAGCCTGGCAATCCATGATGGGCTACCCCTGCGACCAGCTGATCGATCAGCCCTTTGCTACCATCGTTCACCCCGAAGACCTGCCCCTGGCGGAACAAGTCTTGCAGCAGCTGTTACGTGGGGAAGAAGTGAATGAGGTCGAAATGCGCTGCCGCTGTGCCAATGGCAGCTACCTCTGGATTGCCTGGAACGGCGTGCCTTTTTTGCAAGAGCACCTGATTTACGGGGCGGGGCGCGATATTTCCCAGCGCAAAGCTTCCGAGTCGCGGCTCATGCATGAAACCCTCCACGATGCCTTGACCGGGCTCGCCAATCGCCCCTGCTTTATGGAGCGCCTGCAGCTGGCGATCAAACAGCAGCGGCGGCATCAAACTAGCTGCTTTGCGGTGCTCTTTATTGACTTAGATGGCTTCAAAAGCGTCAACGATACCCTGGGACATGGGGTTGGCGATCAGCTCTTGATTCGCGTCTCGCAACTGCTGCTCGAAACCGTGCGCGAGGTCGACTCGGTGGCCCGCCTGGGGGGAGATGAGTTCACTATTTTGCTTGAAAACATTCAGCATCCCGAAGAGGTGGTTGACATTGCTGAGCGCATTCAACAAAAGCTCGGCCCTGCCCTCGCCATTGGTCACCACGACATTTTTACCAGTGCCAGCATCGGCATTGTCATCGGCGCACCAGAGTATCAGCAGGTGGCCGATATTCTTCGTGATGCCGACATTGCCATGTATCAAGCGAAGGCCAATGGCAAAGCGCGCTATGAGGTGTTTAACAGCGCCATGTATGCCGCCACCCTTCAACACGTCGAAATTGAAACGCACCTGCGCCATGCCATTCTCAACAACGAGCTTGAAATTCACTATCAGCCCATCGTCAGTCTTCAGCCCGAGCGGGGGCTAGAGGGCTTTGAAGTTTTGCTGCGGTGGCGGCATCCTCAAAAAGGGCTGGTTCCCGCCGGCGAGTTTATCCCCATTGCCGAAGAAACGGGCTTGATCAATGCGATCGGCGAATGGGCGCTGCAAGAAGCCTGTATGCAGTTCAGCCATTGGCAACAGCTCTGGCCTGATTTTGCCAAGCTATATCTGAGCGTTAATATTTCTGGCCGCCAGCTGCGCGAACCTTCTCTGCTGCAAACCCTAGACCGCATGCTAGAGGAAACTCACATTCCGGTCCGATGCCTGCGGTTTGAAATTACCGAAAGCAGCCTGATCAAAAATACGGCGATCGCAACTCAGCTGTTAGAACGCATGCAAATCCGAGGCATTCAGGTCAGCCTGGATGATTTTGGCACCGGCTTTTCCTCCCTCAGCTACCTGCATCAGTTCCCCATTAACACCATCAAAATCGATCGCTCCTTCGTCAATGTGATGCTGCATGGCGAAAAAGAACGCAGCATTATTCAGTCGATCGTGGCACTAGCCAAAACCCTAGGCCTAGCCACGATCGCCGAAGGCATTGAAACTCGACAGCAGCTCGAAGCTCTCCAGTCTCTGGGATGTGAATCGGGGCAGGGCTTTTTCTTTGCCCGCCCAATGCCCCCTGCTCAACTGGAGGCGTTTTTAACCCAAACTTGCCAGCAGTGCCCGGTTCGCCATATCTGCTTTACCGATTGCCATCGGGTAGCTGCCCACTAATGGCGCTGCTGGACACAGGTATGAATCAAAACTGCAACGTCTCTAGGGGCAAATGGTAAAGCCTTTGGCTTGGCTGCGCCTATGCCCTATCCACATTCATGCTCCGATTCAGCAACACCGCCGCTAATCAGTCGGTAGTCCCTGGGAACGGCAGGCGTTTGCTAGGGAAAGGGGCTAAAGAGGAATACTAGCTGCCGTGTAACGGAACCTCGACGAGTCGATACGATAAAGTCTTTCACTGAAGACACGGTTCAAAAGCGAGAAAATGGAAGCAGTCTATGGCTACTTGAGGGCATTGGTAACGCCGTCTATGGCCAGCCGTGCTGTGCGAGTGGCCGTTGTGATTGGTACGCTGCTGTTTGCCATTAACCATGGGGCAGCGGTGCGGGCCGGTACCATGACCCGAGCCCGCTGGTATTCGGTTGGGCTCACGTATTTGGTTCCCTACGCTGTTAGCATTCACGGACAGTACTTGGGACGAGGGGGAAGCAGAGGCACAGGCAAGTAGGTCAGGGTGGTTAGTTCTAACGTTTAACCATGGAAATACGATTTCTCAATTCTGAGGATGTCGCGGCCTATCGCGATCTGCGTCTCTATGCTTTGAAGGAGTCGCCAACGGCCTTTGCCTCTAGCTATGAGCAGGAAGCGCAGTTCTCGCTGTCTAATTTTGCTGCCCGACTGCGCCCCAACAACGATGCGGCTGGCGGCATTTTTGGTGCTTTTAGCGATCGCACTCAACTCATAGGTATGCTCGGGTTTTCGCGCGAGCACCGCCCGAAGCGAGCCCACGTTGGCTCTCTCTGGAGCATGTATGTTTTGCCTGAGTTTCGCGGTCAAAGCGCCGGCTCGGCACTGCTCGATCACGCCATTGCCCATGCTCAGGGTTTAGACGGTCTGCGGCAACTCGTGCTCAGCGTTACGGCGGGCAATGTTGCGGCTAGCGCTCTCTACGAGTCGCGCGGGTTTGAAATCTTTGGGCTAGAGCGTGATTCTCTATGTATTGACGGCACCTATTTTGATGAGGAGCACCTCATACTACGTCTGCCCTCGGATGTGGAGCCAGCATCCTTAACGGGCTGATGATGTAAGGCAGCTCCTAATTCCATCAAGGTTTGGGTAAGCGGGTGTTTATTGGTAGCCCTAAGCAGTCTACGTTTATGGTGCGACAGTTGGTTGATGAAGATCACCAACAACAGTATCAACCGGGTGAAGCAATTAACTTGCCATTGTTACCTCAGCTAACGCTACGGCTGGATGACATGATCCCGCGCTAGACTTGTCAGTAATATTAGAATATTTCTTGCAAAGAACACTTAATATCAAGTCCGTTTAAAGGAGCATAATGGAGGTATTGCGACAAGGGCTATGCCATGCCAAACCTTGTGCAGGTTGCCGACCATCTCAGTCTCGATGATCTAGAGCGCCGCTA